>DAITNE010000074.1:0-7453 GCA_036834765.1 Methylocella sp. | reverse complement strand
GCGGCGGTGCCCTGGATGTCGTCGTTATAGGTGCAGATCCTGTCCTTGTAGCGGGCCAGGATCGGGACCGCGTTGATGTTGGCGAAATCCTCCCATTGCAGGCAGCATTTGGGATAGAGATCCTGCACGGCGGTAACGAATTCGTCGATGAACGCGTCATAGTCGGCGCCCCGCACGCGCGGCTGGCGCAGGCCGAGGTAAAGCGGATCCTCAAGCAGCGCGTGGTTATTGGTCCCGACGTCGAGCGTCACCGGCAAGGTGACGGCGGGGGGCACGCCGGCGCAGGCGGTGTAGAGCGCGAGCTTGCCGACCGGAATGCCCATGCCCCCGACGCCGAGGTCGCCGAGGCCGAGAATGCGCTCGCCGTCGGTGACGACGATGAAGCGGACGTCCTTCTGCGGCCAGTTCGCGAGGATTTCCCTGAGCCGCCCGCGCGCGCTGATCGGCAGATACATGCCCCGCGTAGCGCGAAAGAAATGATCGAATTTCTGGCACGCCTCGCCCACCGTCGGCGTATAGACCAGCGGCATGAAGGTCGCGGGATCCGACATCACCACGGCGAAATAGAGCGTCTCGTTGCGGGCCTGAAGATCGGACAGAAACAGATATTTCTGCAGATCCGAGTCGAGCGCGTCGAGCTGGGCGTGGACCCGCGCCGCCTGGGTCTCGATCGTGTCGACGGCGGGGGGCAGGAAGCCTTCGATCCCGAGCGCGCGACGCTCTTCAAGGGAAAAGGCGCTGCCGCGATTGAGGTGGGGATTGCGCAGGAGTTCGGGACCGGTCGGGCGGGCGTTTTCCATCGGGCGCTTTCCAGAGACCAGGCTGTGCGGCTTGTAACCGAACGGCGCCTGCGGAGACCGGCGCGGACCGCGGCGCCGGCTCAGGCCCCGTCCACCCATGCTGCCGCGTTCCGGCCACTCAGGCAAGCCTGAACCTTTGCGCTAAGCCGGGAGGGCGCCCGGGCCGGCGCGCGTTCGCACGAAAGCCGTTGATGCGATCATTGGGCGCAGGGGCCAAGCTAACAGCAAGGTAAAACCATTGAACGGCAAAACTTGACCTTGGCAGTTTTGCACTATATTGAATTGAGGGTCATGACATGATTGTTTTTTAATTCTTGGCCTCGGCGCCAACGCGTTCAGCCAGGCGGTCAGCATTGCGGTACAGCTTATTTCCCTTCCATTATTTCTTCTATACTGGGACGCCTCGACTTACGGCACCTGGTTGTTGTTGTCCGCCTTGCCGGCCTACCTGTCGATGGCCGATGTCGGCATGGTCGCCGCGGCCGGCAACAAAATGACGATGGCGGTCGGCAGATCCGATGTCGCCGAAGCGAACAGGGTGTACCAGAGCGCGCAGCTTTTCATGACGATCATGTGCGGCTCGCTGGGAGCCGTCTTGACCCCTGCGGTCCTCTTCCTTCCCCTGCCCGACTACATGACGCTGGACAAGCGCATCGCTTTGGCGGCGCTGCTTTGCGACGTGCTGCTGACGCTTTATGGCGGCCTTTCCAGGCGGTGTTCAAGGCGACGGGACGCTACCCCGTCGGGACGATGCTGTCGCAAATTGTGCGCCTCGGCGAATTCGCCGGCTTCATGACCGGCCTCGTTCTGTTCCGCAGCTTCGCCGGCGTCGCGCTCACCGGCCTCGCCGCGCGGGCCGTCGGCACGGCGGCCGTGGTCTATATCGGGCAGCGCGGCGAGCACGGCCTTCGCCTCGAATTTCGGCACGCCAGCAAGGCGGAGCTTCTGGAGATCATCCGGCCCGCCGTGTCGTTCATGGCGTTTCCGCTCGCCAATGCCTTGACCTTTCAGGGCGTCACCCTGCTCGTCGGCCTCGTGGCCGGAACGGCGTCGGTGGCGCTGTTCAACGCCTATCGCACCATCGCCCGGGTGGCGGTGCAGGCGACCGCGATGTTCAGCCATGCGCTGTGGCCGGAGTTCGCGCGGCTGTTCGGACAGGCCGGCATGGACGCCGTGTTTCCGCTGTTTCGCCGCTCCGCGCTGCTCAGCGCCGCGCAGTCGATCGCGCTCAGTCTTGTGCTTTACTTCATCTCGCCGTGGTTGTTGCGGATCTGGACGCATGGCCGCATCGAATTCGTGCCGAGCGTGATGGCCTGGCTTCTCGCCTACGTCGCGGTCAGCGGCATCTGGCATGTGCCGCGCATCCTGCTGTTGTCGACCAACCAGCATATCGGACTCGCGGGCTGGTCGCTCGCCGCCAGCGTGCTTGCAGTCGCGCTCGCCTGGCTCCTCGGCACGCTTTGGCAAATCAACGGGGTCGGGGCGGCCATGGTGATTTCGGAAACCTTCATCGCCGCGATCTGCGTCACGCTCGCGCAACGCGCTTTTGCCGACGCCGGCGTCAAGGCCGGATATACGCTGTGAAGGTCGCGCTGTCGGCGATCGGCACCTTTCATACATTCGACCTCGCGCGGGAGATGCACGCCAGAGGATCCTTCGCCGGAATTCTCACGGGATATCCGCGTTTCAAGCTGCGCGCCGAAGATTTGCCGCCGGAATTGATCCACACCTTTCCGTTTGTCCACGCCCTCCGCATGGCGTTTCCGTGGAGGCGTCTGGTCGGAAGCTTCCTCGAGCGCGAAATCGTTTGGCTCGATACCGTGAGTTTCGGCGCCTATGCCGCGCATGAACTTCCCGATTGCGACGTCTATGTCGGCCTCTCGGGCACGTCCCTCGCCGCCGGCAAGCGCGCCCAAAGCCGCGGCGCGCGCTACATATGCGATCGAGGGTCGTCTCATATCCGCGCGCAGGACGAACTGCTGCGAGAGGAGTTCGCGCGCTGGGGCGAGCCGTTCAAGGGGATAGACCCGCGGGTCGTGGACGCCGAGGAAGCCGAATACGCGGCGGCGGACCGGATCACCGTGCCGTCCGGTTTCGTCCAGCGCACATTCCTCAGCCAGGGCGTCGCGCCGGAAAAACTGCGCAAGCTGCCCTATGGCGTCAACCTGACCCGGTTTGGACCCGACGGCGCACCGGCCGAGGGGCGCTTCGACGTTCTGTTCGTCGGCGGGATGAGTCTGCGCAAGGGCGTACAGTATCTCGTGCAGGCGTTCGAGAAATTCGATCACCCGGGCAAGAGCCTGACCTTCGTCGGCGCGGTCAACAATGAATTGATCGAGATGCTGCGCGCCCGCAAGCTTTGGCCGGAAGAGGCCCGGGTCCTTGGCCACGTGCCGCAAAGCGAACTCAAGACCTTGATGAGCCGCAGCCACGTCATGGTTCTGCCGAGCGTCGAGGAAGGGCTGGCCCTTGTCGTCGCGCAGGCGATGGCGTGCGGCTGTCCGGTGATCGCGACGACGAATACAGGCGCCGAGGACATCCTCGCCGACGGCGTCGAGGGCTTCATCGTTCCCATCCGCGACGTCGACGCGCTGGCCGAACGGCTGCAGCATATGGCCGACAACCCGGTTGAGCGCGCCGCCATGGGCGAGAGGGCGCGGGCGAAAGTGCAGGGCCTTGGCGGCTGGCATGCCTATGGCGAGAACGCCATGGCGGTCTACAAGGAAGTCGTCGCAGAGAAATATGCGTCGTGAAAGTCGTGCTGTCGGTCCATGGCGTATTCCATAGTTTTGACCTCGCCCGGGAGCTCTACGCGAGAGGCTTCCTCGCCGGAATTCTCACGGCATATCCGCGTTTCAAGCTGCGCGCGGAAGGATTGCCGCAGGAATTGATCCACACTTTTCCGCTGATCCACGGTGCCTATCGCGCGTTTCCCTGGAGGCATCGGATAGGCGTTTCCTGCGAGCGCCAGTGGGAGCGGCTCGACGCAATGAGTTTCGCCGCCTATGTCGGGCGCAATCTTCCCTCCTGCGACGTCTATGTGGGAATGTCCGGCACGTCGCTGGCGGGCGGGCGGCGCGCGCATCGGATGGGCGCGCGCTACATCTGCGATCGCGGCTCCTCGCATATCCGCGTGCAGGACCGGATCGAACGCGAGGAGGGCGAGTTATGGGGGCTGCCGGCGGCGGGCGTCGACCCGCGCGTCATCGATGCGGAGGAGGCCGAATATGCGGCCGCGGACCGGATCACCGTGCCGTCCCGTTTCGTCTATCGCACGTTCCTCAGCGAGGGCGTCGCGCCGGAAAAACTGCGCAAGCTGCCCTATGGCGTCAACCTCTCCCGGTTCGGACCAGACGGCGCGCCGGCCGAGGGACGTTTCGACGTTCTCTTCGTCGGCTATTTCTATTTGCGCAAGGGCGTCCAGTATCTCGTGCAGGCCTTTGAAAAGGTCCAGCATCCGGCCAAAAGCCTGACATTCGTCGGCGCAATTTCGCCCGCCGTCCTTGAAATGCTGCATCAAAGGAAGCTCTGGCCCGAACACGCGCGCGCCATCGGGCCCGTTCCGCAGGCCGACCTGAAAACCTTGATGAGCCGCAGCCACGTCCTGGCGCTGCCGAGCGTCGAAGAAGGACTGGCGCTTGTGCTGGAGCAGGCGATGGCCTGTGGCTGTCCGGTGATCGCCACCACCAATACGGGGGCCGAGGACATCATCGCCGACGGCGACGAAGGCTTCATCGTTCCAATCCGCGATGTCGACGCGCTGGCCGAGAAGCTCCAGTTCATGGCGGACCATCCCGACGCGCGCGCCGCTATGGGACACGAAGCGCTGGCGAAAGTGCAGGGCTTCGGCGGCTGGCATGCCTATGGCGAGAACGCCATGGCGATCTATAGGGAAGTCGCAGCAAAAAAATAGTGAGGCGCGGGCGCATCGCCGCGCTCGCGAAAGCGTTAATATCGCGCGTTTTCATTTTTTGTTATGCCGCGTTTTCCTCGTGCGAAGAGGCATCGCTTCGCTCGAGATGCTTACCTCCCGAAAGGAGTTTCGCCATGTCCCGCGCCGTACGCTTCAACGAGGTGGGCCCCCCGGACGTGCTTCGCGTCGTCGATGTCGACGTTCCGCGGCCGGGCAAAGGGCAGGTGCGCATTCGCGTTAAGGCGATCGGCCTCAACCGTGCGGAGTCGATGTTCCGCTCAGGCCAATATCTCGAACAGCCGAAGTTTCCGGCAGGCCTTGGCTACGAAGCCGCGGGCGAAATCGATGAGGTCGGCGAAGGCGTCGAGGGCTTTTCGGTCGGCGACGCGGTCAGCGTCGTCCCCGCCTTCTCGATGAACGAGTATGGCCTCTACGGCGAACTCGTCCTGGCGCCGGCCTATGCTGTGGTCAAGCACCCGGCGAACCTCTCCTTCGTCGAGGCGGCGGCCTCCTGGATGATGTATCTCACCGCCTATGGCGCGCTGATCGACATCGCCAAGCTGTCGGCGGGAGACGCGGTGCTGATTCCCGCCGCCTCCAGCAGCGTCGGCATCGCTGCGATCCAGATCGCCAACATGGTCGGCGCGACGCCCATCGCCCTGACGCGGCGCGGCGCCAAGCGGGCGCAACTTTTGCAATTGGGTGCGGCGCATGTCATCGCGACCGAAGAGCAGGATCTTGTCGCGGAAGCGCTGCGAATCACCGGTGGGCACGGCGCGCGCGTCGTATTCGACCCCGTTGGCGGCCCGACGCTGGCAAAGCTCGCAGCGGCGACGGCGCGGCTCGGAATTATTTTCCAATATGGCGCTCTGAGCCCCGAGCCGACCCCGCTGCCGTTGTTCGAGCTGCTGGCCAAATTGCTCACCATCCGAGGCTACGTGCTGTTTGAGGTGACGGGTGATCCAGGGCGATTGAACGCCGGTAAGAAATTCGTCGTGGACGGCCTCGCCAGTGGTGCGCTGAAGCCCATCGTCGCGAAGACTTTTCCGCTCGACGATATCGTCGCGGCGCATCGCTATCTTGAATCGAACGAACAGGTCGGCAAGATCGTCGTTACGGTGTGAGGCGCGTTCGCCATTTGCGATGCCGCGCTGGGTGGCTTCACTCGCTGACGGCGCCCCTCTCACAGTGCGCATTTGCCGCCGTCGACGGAAACGATATGGCCGGTGATGAATGACGCACTGTCGGACGCGAGAAACACGATGGTCTCGGCGATCTCCTTGGGAGTTCCGGCGCGTTTCAGCGGCACCCCCGCAATCAAGCCGGCTTTCCTTTCGGCGCTGCCAGTGAAGCGCTTCAGCATCTCGGTCTCGATCGGTCCCGGCGCGACCGCATTGACGCGCACGCCGAACGGAGCGGCTTCGAGCGCCGCCGCCTTCGTCAGCCCTTCCACCGCATGCTTGCTGGCGACGTAAAGGGATGCGTTCGGCGCGGCTCTATGGCCCATCGTCGATGACAGATTGACGATGCTGCCGCGCCCCTGGGGCTGCATCACGCGCAGTTCGTGTTTGAGGCTGAGCAGCGTGCCGAGCACATTGGTGTCGAAGGTGGCGGCGTAGGCATCGGGAGACTGTTCCGTCAGCGGGCCCGGGTGGCCCTCAGTGCCGGCGTTGTTGACGGCGGCGTCGAGGCGGCCGAAGCGCGCGACGGTCTGATCGACGAGGTTGCGCACGTCCTCCTCATGGTGCACATCGGCGCGAATGAATTCCGCCTCCGCGCCGTTGCCGCGAAGCTCTTGCGCCAATGCCTGGCCCGCATCGTCGCGGCGGCCGGAAACGACGACGCGCGCGCCATACTGCGCAAAGGCGAGCGCCGTCGCGCGGCCTATGCCCGCAATGGCGCCGGTGATCAGGACAACCTGGCCGCTCATCGGAAACCCCCGGGATTGATGACGTAAGCGACGATTATACCGCGATCGTCGAGGTCTTAAAGGCGCGGACATCATTGCGAGCGCTTTCCCGCCCGCCGCTTGCGGGCAGGCTGTTCCGTGCGGCGGCGGCCGAAGGCCCCCCCGCCGCGATAGCCACGAGATCCTCAGCTCAGAACGTCGACGATCTCGAATGAGACCGGGTCGATGATCAGGATCTCATCGCCGATCCGGACAACGCGATAGTCGCTCCAGGCGGGAATGATGCTGACGATATCGGCGGGAATCGGCTCCCAATATTCGGTGATCGTGCGCGGCGCGACGCCGCCGACGTGAACGTCGACGTCGAGATTTGGCGCCTGCCTGATCTGCGCCTGCGAAATCTCGGAGCGAACCTTCGTCCGCTCTTCCGGCGTGATGTTCGCGCCTTGCTTGCCGACGGAGCGCCCGCTGGCTTCGCCGGCGCCGTTGCGCTCATTCATGCCATTACGCATGCCGTTCTGGTCAGTCGCGCGCATGCCATTCTGCTCATTCGGAGCGGCGCCGTTTTCCTTGCGTTCACTCTGGCCGGTCCGCTCGTTCTGCTCCGTGCCTGGCGCGAGAGATTGTTTCTCGCCTTGCGGGCTCTTGGCGCCGCTCGCGTTCGGCTCCGCCGCGGCCTTGGCCGGGGCTCCTTCCTTGACGCCGTTCGGCGCACGCATGCTACCCTGCGGCCCGGCGTGGCTTGGCTCGCCGGCGGGTCCGGCTGCGGGCGACGGCGCCCCATTCATCTCGCCGCCCTTCGTCTGCGCCTCGGCCATCGCCAGGCTCGCG
>DAITNE010000073.1:0-7493 GCA_036834765.1 Methylocella sp. | reverse complement strand
AGCCTATATAGGCGAAGCGGCGCCCAAACGCACATATGCTCGCCAGCCTCCTCGGCAAGATCCCGCGGGCAGGCTGAGAATGGCGGGTGGGGAGCGCCGTCCGGCGGGGGTTGACCCCTTTTGGACGGCAGGCCACAACGAGGCCATTTTTGGGGCCATGAAAGAGGCCGATGCACGAGATAATTTCCTCCGATCCGGCTGGCACCGATGCGGGTGCCCGCCGCATCAAGTCGATTTGCGTCTATTGCGGCTCGGGCGCTGGCGTCGAACCCGCCTATGAAGCCGCGGCGCGAAGCCTTGGCCTCGCCATTGCGGAGGCCGGCATCGGGCTTGTCTACGGCGGCGGCGGCAACGGCCTGATGGGCGCGATCGCGCGGGCGGCGCTCTCCGCCGGCGGCTTTGTCACGGGAATCATTCCCGATTTTCTGCACCGCAGGGACAAGCTTCTGCCGGAAATTCAGGAGACCATCGTCGTCTCGGACATGCATACGCGTAAACGCCTGATGTTCGAGCGCGCCGACGCTTTCGTGGCGCTGCCGGGGGGCATCGGCACATTGGAGGAGCTCGTCGAGCAATTGACCTGGGTGCAGCTGGAGCGCCACACGAAGCCGGTCGTAATCGCCGATGTAGACGGCTTCTGGCAGCCGCTCCTCGACCTTTTCGCGCATATGCGCGAGCGGCGCTTCATCCAGGCCTCGTTCGAAGTCCGCTATCTTGTCGCCGAAAAAATCGAAGACGTGGTGCCGATGATCGAGACCGCTGCGGCGCGGACCGATCTTCTCGGAGTCCGCAAGGAGACCGTCGATCCGCGATTGTAAATCATTATGTTTCATGGATTTATCAGGAGCGATCGCCCCTTTTGATCGCGGCGCAGCGTGACGCACGATTTTTCGATCGCCGAAATGACCCTCAAGGCGGAAACAGATGACCATCTGATCGCGCCAACCGAAACCGCGCCGGAATCGCCGCGGCGGCGGTTCATCCTGATTCTGGCTGCCTGCCTCATCGCCCACGCGATCCTCGTCGGGTTCCTCATCTATGAGAACAGGAACGCCGAAAATCTCGCGCAGACCGAGGAAATCCCGGTCGAGCTCGTGCAGCAAATTCCCCAGCCGCAGGTCGAGCCGCCGCCCCCGCCGCCACCGCCGCCGCCGAAGGAAAAGCAGCCGCAGCCGAAGCAGAAGATGGTGGAGGACGAGAAGCCCGCCTTCGACGCGCCGCGCGAGGCCAACAAGGAAACCATCGAGCGCGAGGCGCCCGAGCAGACGACGCAGGCGCAGCGGCAGGCGGCTCCGACCGAGCAGAGCGCGAAGACGCCGGCGCCGCCCCAGCCACCGGAAGCCACCGCGAACGCGGAGGTTCAAGCGCCGCAGGAGGATGCGCCGGTCAAGCCCGCCGACGAAAATCCGAACGCGGAGGCGCTCGACAAGGCCGAACCCGCGCCGGAAAAGAAGCCGACCGAAAAGAAAGCGCCAGTCGTCAGCAAGGAGCCGACGACAAAGGCGAAGAAGACCACCGTGGCGGACCAGCTCGCCTCGCTGGCCCCGACGCCGGACTATCATCTCGGCTCCGCCGCGCGGCCCTCGCCGGTCGGCGGCGGAACCGCGAAGACCACCTATCTGTCAATTCTGTTCGGCCTCATCATGCGCCAGTTCCATTTCCCGCCCGGCCTGCAGGAATCGCATCAGCAGATGGAAGGGATCATCGCCTTCTATGTTGACGAAAACGGCAATCTCACGCATCAGGCGGTCTACCGCGCGAGCGGGCGGGCCGACCTCGACGCCGCCGCGCTGAGCGCCGTGCGCAAGGCGGCGCCCTTCCCGCCGCCGCCCCCGGGCGATCCCCGCGCGATCTGGTTCCACTACGACACGCGGTAGACCGGATCGAATCTCTCGCCGTCGACCAGGTCATTCCGGGTGCGGCGCATCGCCAACCAAGCTTATAAGAAACTTAAAGAGGGGAGCCGACTATGAGTGACTTTACGACCGGATCTGCGGAGCTGGGCGCGCGCCTCGAAGCGTTCAAGGCGTCCCTACCGGCAATGACCGATGAAGAACTGTTCCAGACGCTTCATTCGATCGAGAGGGAGAAGAAAGACGCTAGGTCAGGGAACGGCGAAGGCGAATCGGAAGACCTGCTCCTGAAAGGCGAGCTGGTCGAAGTGGCGATATGCATCCGCCACCCGGACGAAATGATGCGCGCTTACGAGAAATGGTTGAAGACGCGGCTCTGAATCAGCGCGCGCCGATCGCCGCCAAATCGCGCGGCGCGCTCAAGCCCCCGCCTTCAGAAGCTTGTAGGTGATGGCGTCGGTCAGCGCCTGGAACGAGGCGTCGATGATGTTGGCCGAGACGCCGACCGTCGTCCAGTTCTCGCCCGAATTGTCGGCGAACTCGATCAGCACCCGCGTCACGGCGTCGGTGCCGCCCTGGAACACGCGCACGCGATAATCGACGAGGTCGAGGTCCTCGATGAAGCGCTGATATTTGCCGAGATCCTTGCGCAGCGCGAGATCGAGCGCATTGACCGGGCCGATCCCCTCCGCGGCCGAAATCGAGCTTTCGCCATCGATTCTGACCTTGACGACCGCCTCCGACACGGAGACGAGATCGCCCTGCGCGTTATGGCGGCGCTCGACATCGACGCGAAAGCGCTCGACATCGAAGAAATCGGGAACCTCGCCCAGCACGCGGCGCGCCAGCAGCTCGAAAGAGGCGTCCGCCCCCTCATAGGCGTAGCCCTGCGCCTCCTTGTCCTTGACCTCCTCGAGCAGGCGCGACAGGCGCGCGTCGTCCTTGTCGAGCCTGACGCCGATGCGCTCCAGTTCGGCGAGGATGTTCGACTTGCCGGCCTGATCCGAGACGAGAAGGCGGCGCTTGTTGCCGACGGCCTCAGGGGAGATATGCTCGTAGGTCTTCGGCTCCTTCATCACCGCGGAGGCGTGGATTCCCGCCTTGGTGGCGAAAGCCGAGGCGCCGACATAGGGCGCATGCCGGTTCGGCGCGCGATTGAGCAACTCATCGAGCGTGTGGCTGACCTTGGTGAGGCTCGCCAGCTTTTCGAGCGGCACGCCGATCTCGAAAGCGTCGGCGAAGTCGGGCTTCAGCAGCAGCGTCGGAATGAGCGAGGTGAGATTGGCGTTGCCGCAGCGCTCGCCCAAACCGTTCAGCGTCCCCTGAATCTGCCGCACGCCCGCACGCACGGCTGCCAGCGAATTCGCCACCGCGTTCTCGGTGTCGTTATGCGCGTGGATGCCGAGCCGCCCGCCGGGCACGCGTTCCCGCACCGCTTCGACGATGCGCTCGACCTCATGCGGCAGCGTTCCGCCATTGGTGTCGCAAAGAACGATCCAGCGCGCGCCGGCCTCGAAGGCGGCCTCGGCGACGCTGAGAGCATAGGCCTCATTGCCCTTGAACCCGTCGAAGAAATGCTCGCAGTCGAGGATGACCTCGCGGCCTCGCACGCGCGCCGCCGCGAGCGACTGCCTTATGGCGTCGAGGTTTTCCTCCAGCGTCGAGCCAAGCGCGACGCGCACGTGATAGTCCCACGCCTTGGCGACGAAGGTGATCGCATCGGCGTCGGCCTCGAAGAGGCTCGCAAGCCCCGGATCGTTCTCGACCGAACGCCCGGCGCGCTTCACCATGCCGAAGGCGGCGAAGCGCGCATGCGCGAATTTCGGGCGGTCGCTGAAAAACGCCGTATCGGCCGGATTGGCGCCGGGATAGCCGCCCTCGATGTAATCGATGCCGAGGCCATCGAGCATCGCTGCGATATGACGCTTGTCGGCCAGCGAAAAATCGACGCCCGTCGTCTGCGCGCCATCGCGCAGCGTCGTATCGAAAAGGGTGAGGCGCTCTTTGGTCACGTGAGTTTCTTCTTCATGCGCGTATTGCCGAGCCAGACATCCTCGACCGAAATGGTGTTGCGGCGCTCGGCGGTAAAGCCGAGCTTGTCGAACAAAGGTTTCGCCGTGTCGCTCGCATCCACCACAAGATTCTCCAGCTTGCGCGCGCGGGCGAGCTTTTCGATGGCGTCGCAAAGCGCACTGGCGACGCCCGTGCGGGCGACTGCCGGGTGCACATAGAGCTGGTCGATGACGCCGCCGTCGGCGAGCACGATGAAGCCGACCGGCGCGCCACTGATGAGGGCGATGAGGCTCAGGCAGTTCTTCAGCGTTTCGCCGAGTCCTGCTTCGTCGTCGGCGAGATCGGCCCAGGCGCGCCGCTGCGCCTCATCGTAATCCTCAATGGTCAGCTCCTCGATAGCCGCAAGCCTGATTTCGGCGAGCAACGGCAGATCGGCGGCAAGGTAAGGCCGCAGCGAAGGTTTGGGAAAGGCGACGCTGGCGTTCATTTTTTTGGCTCCTCGCCTGCAGTTCTGTCCTTGTCGTTTCCAACAGATCGAAGATTCGATTGCGAAGAGGGGAGGTCGGCAGCGCTTGCCTTAACGTGAGCCGAAGCTATGCCAGGGCCCGGATGGCTAAGCGGCGCAGCAACCGCAGTCGGGTACCAGCTCGTCGTGCCGTCCTTGTTGTCCTTGAGCGCGACGCCCATCGTTTCGAGTTCTTCGCGCAGGCGATCGGATTCGGTCCAGTTCCTGTTCCGGCGGGCGACTTCACGGGCGACGACAAGGGCTTCGACCTCGTCTTCGCGCACATCGCTTCTCAACGCGCCGGTATCCAGCGCGAGAGCCTTGAGATCGATGCCGAGCAGTTCGACGCCGCCAAGCAGCGCGCCTGGCCGCCTGGCCTTTAGCGTATGCAATTCGGAGATCGCCCGCGGCGTATTGAGATCGTCGGCGAGAGCTTCGACGAAGCCTTCGCCCGGCGCTTCCGGTTCCGCACCCTCGATGGCGCGGCGCCATTCGAGCAAAGTGCGCTCCGCCTCCTCCAGCCCCTTCACCGTAAAGTCGATCGGCTTCCTGTAATGGGTGCCCAGCATCGCGAGCCGCAGCGCTTCGCCGGGCCACGACCGGCCGCCAAATTTGTCGCTGTAGAGCAGCTCGTGGATCGTCACGAAATTGCCGAGGCTCTTCGACATCTTCTCGCCTTCGACCTGGAGATGGCCGTTGTGCATCCAGACATTGGCCATGACCTGATGACCGAAGGCGCACCGCGTCTGCGCGATCTCGTTCTCGTGATGCGGGAAGACTAGGTCGAGGCCACCGCCATGGATGTCGAAGGTTTCGCCAAGATATTTCCAGCTCATCGCCGAGCACTCGATGTGCCAGCCGGGGCGCCCCCGCCCCCACGGGCTCGGCCAGCCGGGCTCGTTCGGCGCCGAGGGCTTCCACAACACGAAGTCCATCGGGCCGCGCTTGTAGGGCGCGACCTCGACCCGCGCGCCGGCGATCATGTCGTCGAGCGGGCGCTTCGAGAGCTGGCCATAGTCGGGCATCGAGGGCACGTCGAACAGCACATGGGCGCCGGAATCATCGGCGGCCACATAGGCGTTGCCATTGGCGATCAGCCTTTCGATGATGACGATCATCTCTTTGATGTTGTCGGTCGCGCGGGGCTCCAGCGAGGGCGGCAAGCAACCAAGCGCGGCGGCGTCCTCGTGAAAGACCGCCGTCATCTCATCGGTCAGCACGCGAATGTCGACGCCGCGCTCGGCGGCGCGCGCGTTGATCTTGTCGTCGACGTCGGTGATGTTGCGGACATAGCGGACGTGATCCGCCCCATAGATATGGCGCAGCACGCGGAACAGCAGATCGAAGACGATCAGCATCCGGCCGTTGCCGATATGAAGATGATCGTAGACCGTCGGGCCGCAGGCGTAGACGCGCACGAGGCCGGGATCGATCGGCTGGAAAACCTCTTTCCGGCGGGTCAACGTATTATAGAGCCGCAGCGACATAGAATTCCCTCGAGCCTGCGCTGACTGCAAAAGCCTGTTCTGACTTTCAAAAGCCTGTGCTGACTTGAAGGTGTCGAGATTGAACTCTTATGAGGACAAGACGGCTCCAGCCAGCGGCAAGGCTAGCGGATACAAATGGAAATAATGAGTTTCCGGTCAAGCCCGGTCACATGCGCCATCGCGTGCTTATGCGCGAGGAGACGCCGCCGCGTCAAGTTTTTCGGCTCGCCGAAAGGCCGGATTGGGCGGGTTTGCGCCGGTTAACGGTTTTTTCAAGCGCATTTGACAGAATAGGTGCAGCCATTCCTAGCAAAGCGCGAGAACTCCATGTCGTCCGTCACAATGCCTGCAATCGTTCTCGCCAACCGCCGGAAACTGTTTCGCGCCGTGCTTTTCCTCATCGGCGGGGCGTTGGCGCTGTTCGCGCTCGGCCTGTCGGCGCGGGCCGCGGGCGATCATGTCCTCATCATTCCGCCGGACGACGGCTATGGCTTCGGCGATTGCCTGACGACGAAATCGGCCTGCGGCGCGGTCGTCGCTGACGCTTGGTGCGAGGCGCACGGGCTCGCAGCCTCGAAATCCTTCGGACGTGCGGAGGATTTGGCGGCGCCCGCGGAAGCCCACCGGCCCGCCGATATCGGCCCCGGTTCGTTCTTCGTCGCCTGCGGCGACAAAATCTGAGCTTCCACTCCAATCAATCGAACGCCGTGACGGCGGCGTCGACCGCGCGCCGCGCGCCGCCATGCTCGACGACGAGCGTGCGCCGCTCGCCCGGCTTGCCATGCAAGGCCGCGAGAACGGCGTCTTTGGGCGCGCCCTGTACGTTTAGACCGTCGACCCCAACGAGTTCGTCGCCAATCTCCACGCCCCCGACCGTGAGATCATCGGCGTCGCCGATATTGGGTTTGCGAACGATCCCGCCGACGAAATAGCGGTCCGAGCGCCGCACCAGCGTCAGACCCACCTGATCAAGATCATGTGAGTCCGCATCAGCCTCGCGCCGCCAATAGGTCATGCGGTTGGGGTAATCGATGGTCAGCTTGAAGTCTTTCAAGACGTTGCCGCTGAGCCACCCGATGACGGGGCCGGAGGCCGCCTTTCCCCAATTGTCCCAAAAGAAATCGCCGATGAGGCCGTCTTCGGTTCCAAGCAGCCCGACATTCTGAAGGCGGAGATCGCCTATGGAGATCTCAGACGGGCGCAAGACGACGCCCTCCTTTTCGAACGCCAGATCGATCATATTGGCGTTGCTCTGGCCGACGGCGCCCGAGGCGCGCCGCCATTCGGGGTGCGAGGCCAGCCATTTTGCGACGATGTCGCCGCGCATCCAGCTATAGCCGGAGCCTGCGTCGATCACGACCGGATAGACGGCGCCGGCGATCGCGGCTTCGACCGTGACGAGGCCGGTCTTTGGGTTGACGGCGCATCGCGCCGCAACGCCATCTGCGTTCTGCGCGCCGGGCTGCGTCAGCGTCAGGGTCCGGCACCGATAATCGAGCGTGACGGCGAAGCGCTGGAAGATGGCGGCGGGAAGCATGGCCTCGATCCGGCGCGGCGCGAAGAGATTGGCGAAATCGGGCGCGCCGACGCCGCCGTCGCCATCGACCACGGCGGCGGGCGCGATCTCGATCAAGC
>DAITNE010000072.1:0-7516 GCA_036834765.1 Methylocella sp. | reverse complement strand
TTTTGATCAACCCGAATCGCAAATTTGCGTGCGGGAAGGCTGTCGAAAAGCTCGCCTCGCTTTGGCCAGACTTCTGCGATCAAAGGATGAACGCGGGGCCGGCCAATCTCATTCGCCGCGGCTAGAGCATGATCTCAAAGAAGTTGCAGACTTTTTTGGTAAGATCATGCAGTCAGGCAAAGCCATGCTCCTCCAGGGGTCTTGATGCGCGTTCGTTTCTGGCTGAGGCTCGCCCTTATGGCGGGTTTTTCCGCCTCGCTCGCAAATGTCGCCGCGGCGCATCCGCATGTCTGGATCACCGGGCAAGAGCAGGTGATCTTCGGGCCGAAGGGCGAGATCACGGCGATCCGGCACGCTTGGATTTTTGACGAGATGTATTCGGCTTTCGTGACCGAGGGCGTCGGCAAGAAAGGCGAGATCCTGACCAAGGAGGATCTTGCGCCGCTCGCCAAGAGCAATGTCGAGGATCTGGCCGAATTCGACTATTTCACCCATGCCAAAATTCAGAGCGTCAAGGTCGAGTTCGGCGAGCCGACCGACTATTCGCTGGAGGAGCGGCCCGACAAGCTCGTCGTGCTGCGCTTCACCATGCCGCTGAAGACGCCGGCGACGGCGAAGCTGTTTTCCTTTCAGGTCTATGATCCGACCTATTTCGTCGCCTTCGAGCTCGACAAGCAGAACGGGGTCAGCTTCGTCAACGCCCCGAAGGGCTGCACGAACAATGTGGCGGGGGCGAAGCCCTTGGCCGCGGAGGAATCGAAAAAGCTGACGGAGTCGTTTTTCAACGGGCTGTCGCCCGGGTCGGATTTCGGCGTGAAGCTCGCGTCCGCCGTCATCGTCGCCTGTCCATAGAGGCGGAGGGGAGTTTGAAACCATCTTCGCCTTCGTCGCGCCCGATCCTGCTGGCGCTCCTGTTCGCGGCGGCGCTCGCTTCGCCGACGCTCGCCCAAGGCGTCCACCATCCGTTCGCGGTCGGCGCCTACGAGGGGGCGGCGAGCGCCAGTGGCGTAGGCGGCTGGATATTGGCGCAGGAGAGCGGCTTCTACCGCCTCCTCACCGGCGCGATACGCGCGGTGAAGGAGAGCGGCTCCGCCGCGTGGACGCTGGCCGCCCTGAGCTTCGGCTATGGCGTGTTCCACGCCGCCGGGCCCGGCCACGGCAAGGCGGTCATCGCCAGCTATATGGTCGCCAATGAGCGGGTTTTGCGGCGCGGCCTCGCCATTTGCCTCGCCGCGGCGATTCTGCAAGGCCTCGTCGCCGTCGCCCTCGTCGGCACGGCCTTCCTCGTCCTTGGCGCGACTGCGAAACATATGACGGCCGCCGCCAACTGGATCGAGATCGCGAGCTATGTCGGCGTGATGGTCCTTGGCGCGACGCTCTTCGCCTCGAAAGGCGCGGCTGTCGCCGCCGCGTGGCGGCAGCGGCCAAGAGCTACGGGGGATCTTGTCCTCAGCGCCTTCGGTCCGTTGCAGAGCGCCGGCGCGAACTTGCAAACCGCCGGCGCGCAATTCTTCGCCGAAGACGGCGCATGCCTCGCCCATGGTCCGGGCTGCGGCCATTTCCATGCACCCGACCCCGCCGCGCTCGAAGGCGGATTTTCGTGGCGGCAGGCATGCCTCACTGTTGCGGCGGCCGGCTCGCGGCCGTGTTCCGGCGCCATTCTCGTCCTTGTCTTCGCCTCCGCGCAGGGGATTTTTCTGGCGGGCTGCGCCGCCGTTCTCGCCATGTCGCTCGGCGTCGCGATCACGACCGGGGCGCTGGCGACCTCGGCCGTCTACGCCAAAAAGATAGTTGCGCATTACGCCAGAGGCGATTCCTGGCGGACGATGATGGCGGGCCGTCTGTTCGAGGCGGCGGCGGCGCTGGCCGTCCTCGTATTCGGCCTCGCGCTACTTACGGCGGCGCTATACGGGGGCACCGCGCGGGGGTAGCTTCGGAGCTTCGGAAGACGGGTGCGTCGCGGCTGTGAAACGGAGCGTCCGGACGATGCCGAGGTCCTCGGCCACCGGCTATCCATCCCTATGTCATCCGATAGCCAGCGCCCCAAATGACCGCGCCATGCGGGAAGCGCATTTGCAAAGAGCGGCGTGGGTGGCTGCCTCGCCCGCGCTGATGCAATTTTTACGTGAATTTTGTCGATTTTCTTCGGGCGCCGTTGAACTTTAAAGCCTGTTCGCGCGTTTTCCGCGGGGCAGAATTTGCGAGGCGTTGGAGAGTTCAATGAAATTCATTGGGAGGATGGGCGCAACAATCGTCGTGGGCGCGGCGGTCGCTTGCGTGTTTTCGACCGCGGCTTCGACTCAAGTTCGCACCTTCGGGCCTGCCGCGCCCTATCTGGTGACTGGCCGCAGCGTCAGCGTACCGCCCTATCATCAGGTCGGTCAGCAGTCATCCGACGAGTCGGGCCAGAAAGACCGGATGCGCCCGGATGAATCGAGCGGCCCGGAACCGGCGGGCAGCGATCAGTCCGCGCCGAAGTGATCCCGGCGCTTGGTGCCGCCCCGCTGGCCCGCTTATGAGATGAGCGGGTAAGATGTTGTTTGCGCGCGCCATCGCCGTCACGCCATCTCTGTCTTTGTCCCTCTCGGCCAGCGTCGCGCTGTCCCGCGTTCACGCGAACGTCCACATCTTATGCGCCAGAAACGTCCATAGCGTCACGACGCCGGTGGTTATGACCTGCGCCGGGAGGTAGGGCGCGCCGACGACATTCACGAAAAGCGACATGAAAAAATAGGTCAGCGCGGCGGCGCCGAGGGCGACGAGCGCGAAGCGACCGCCAGCCAGCCGGTGAGGGAGATCGGAGCGGAACGTATGCCGACGATTGAGCGCATAGGACACCACGGCGCCAAGGATGCTGCCGGCCAGGGCCGCGGGCGGCGCTGGCGTGTGGGCGAGTTCAACGAGGCCGATCAACAGCGCATAATGGACGCCTGTGGCGATGAGGCCGACGCCGGCGAAAGATGAGAACTGGCGGAAAAGCTGCGCCATCGCTATAGCAACAAATCGCCGGTGGAGGTCCATCGGCAGCATTTATTCGCATCGCCGCCGATCGCGGCGTCGATCCGGTCGCAGCCCAACGCGGAATCGGCAGGATCGTCAAGGAGGAAACGCAATGAACCCATCTTTTCGGCCGAAGTTTTCCGCGTGTCTGGTCGCCGCCGCCTTGATCGGCATGGCGGCCGGCGCCGCCGAGGCCACGCCGCGCGTCGGCGTGCTCTCGTGCAACGTCGCGCCCGGCGTCGGCTTTATCGTGACGTCGGACCGCGCCTTGTCCTGCGTCCTCACGCCGAACCACGGCCCGCGTCAATATTATGTCGGAACGATCCGCAACGTCGGCCTCGACCTCGGATTCACCACCGGCGGCCGGCTCGCCTGGGCCGTGCTGACCGCCGGCAGCGCCCTGCCCCAAAACGCGCTCGCGGGCGAATTCGTCGGCGCGAGCGGCAGCGCCTCCTTCGGTGGCGGCGTCAGCGGCAATTTGCTGGTCGGCGGCAACAACCGGTCGGTCAGCCTGCAGCCCCTGTCCGTCGGCGTTCAGGCCGGCGTCAACCTTTCGGCTGGCGTCGGAGCCCTCAGCCTGCAACCCGCCGCGCCGCCGCCGGGGCGCTGATAAGGGTCGATTGACTGCTCCATAGGTTGCGGTCGGGGCTTCGGCTGAATAGATTTCCGTTTCAGCCGCTCCGGCCGCGCCCGCACTTCGAGAAGACCGTCATGTCCGCCTCCCCCTCCGGCCGATCCCCGCACGCCAAGACGATCATCATCGGCTCGGGACCGGCGGGCTATACCGCCGCGATCTACGCCGCGCGCGCCATGCTGGACCCGCTGCTGATCGCGGGCTTCGAGGCGGGCGGTCAGTTGATGATCACGACAGACGTCGAAAATTACCCCGGCTTCGCCGAGGCGATCCAGGGTCCCTGGCTGATTGCGCAGATGAGGGCGCAGGCGGAGCATGTCGGGACCCACATGATCTCCGACCACATCGTCAAGGTCGAGCTTGGCCGGCATCCGTTCCGGCTGTTCGGGGACAGCGGCGAAGCCTATGTCTGCGATACTCTGGTGATCGCCACGGGCGCAAAGGCGAAATGGCTGGGTTTGCCCTCGGAGCAGAAATTCAAGGGCTATGGCGTCTCGGCTTGCGCCACCTGCGATGGATTTTTCTATCGAGGCAAGGAGGTCATCGTGGTCGGCGGCGGCAATTCGGCCGTCGAGGAGGCGCTCTATCTCAGCCAGCTCGCCGCGAAGGTGACGGTGGTCCATCGCGGCGTCGCCTTCCGGGCCGAGCGCATCCTCCAGGAGCGCCTGTTCAAGCGCGACAATGTCGCGGTGATCTGGGCCCATGTGGTCGACGAGATACACGGCTCCGACGATCCCCCTAGCGTCAGCCATGTCACCCTGAAGAACGTCAAGACCGGCGCGCTGCGCACGCTTCCGACGGATGGCGTCTTCGTCGCCATCGGCCACGCGCCCGCCTCCGGCCTCTTCGAGGGCCAGCTCGACATCAAGCCGAACGGCTATATCCGGACGGCGCCGGACTCGACCGCGACAAGCGTGCCGGGCGTCTTCGCGGCCGGCGACGTGACCGACGACGTCTATCGCCAGGCGGTGACGGCCGCCGGCATGGGCTGCATGGCGGCGCTGGAGGCCGAGCGCTGGCTCGCCGCGGAGAACCACAAGCGCATCGCGGCGGAATAAGGATGTCCGTGCGCCGTTGCAGATTTTGAAATTCCGGTCATTCTAGCGCCAGAAGTTGAGTTTCAATGTGAAAACTCGACCCGAACGCAAGGAGCATGGTCGTTCGAAACAGAATCGATCAGGCTCTTTGTTTCTCTTTTGCCGCATGATCTTGTTCAAAAAGTCTGCCACTTTTTGAGATCATGCTCTGGGGGACCACCATGAGCTTCAGCCGCAAATCCTTGCTCGCTTTATCGTTTTTGGCCGCCGCCAGCTTTGGCGGCGCCTGCTTCGCGCAAAACGCGCAGCCGGCGGCCCCGGCCAAGGCGCCGCCACCGCCGGCTTCTTCCACCGCCGCGCCGGCCCCAGCGGCCGCAAAGGCAGCCGCTCCCGCCACACTGCTCGACATCAATTCGGCGAGCGCGGCGGATCTTCAAGCCCTGCCGGGAATCGGCGACAAACGCGCCGCCGACATCATCAAGAACCGGCCCTACAAGGGCAAGGATGAACTCGTGCAGAAGAAGATCATTCCGGAGGGCGTCTACGCCAAGATCAAGGGCCAGATCATCGCCAAGCAGCATTGAGGCCGGCGCCGGCGGCTTGGCCGGCCGCGTGGCTCGGGGGCTGACCATTCATCTCGCGCGCAGTTTGTGGTAATCGCAGCGCAACGCTGACCCTTTAGATTGCGAGCGAGCCCCGTCGCAAAGGATGACCTGATGTTTCCGAAGCCTGCGCCGCAGTTGCTGCCGAATACCTATGCCTTCGAGACGACGCCGATGGTGAAACCCACCGGCTTTCGCGAATATGACGCCCGCTGGCTGTTTGGAAAAGAAATCAATCTGATGGGCGTCCAGGCTCTTGGCCTGGGCCTTGGCGCGCTGCTGCGCGAGATGGGCGTCAGGCCCGAACTCGTCACGGGACACGACTTCCGCTCCTATTCGGCCTCGATCAAGCTCGCGCTGATCACGGGCCTGATGGCGGCGGGGGTAAAAGTGCATGACATCGGCCTGGCGCTTTCGCCGATGGCCTATTTCGCCCAGTTCGAGCTCGACGTTCCCGCCGTCGCGATGGTCACCGCCTCGCATAATGACAATGGCTGGACCGGCGTGAAGATGGGCGCGGCGCGGCCCGTAACGTTCGGCCCCGACGAGATGGGCCGCCTCAAGGAGATCGTCCTTTCCGGCAAATTTGAATATGCCGACGGCGGCTCCTACCGGTTCGTCGAGAATTTCCCGGCCCGCTACGCCGCCGACCTCACCGACCGGCCGAAGCTGACCCGCAAGCTGAAAGTCGTCGCCGCCTGCGGCAACGGCACGGCGGGGGCTTTCGCGCCGAAGATTCTGGAAAAACTCGGCTGCGCGGTGATCCCGCTCGACACCGAGCTGGATTTCACCTTCCCGCGCTATAATCCGAACCCCGAAGACCTCGAAATGCTGCACGCCATGGCGGCGAAGGTGCGCGAGACCGGCGCCGACCTCGCCCTTGGCTTTGACGGCGATGGCGACCGCTGCGGCGTCGTCGATAACAATGGCGACGAGATCTTCGCCGACAAGATCGGCGTCATGCTCGCGCGGGACCTCTCCAAACTCTATCCGGACGCGACCTTCGTCGTCGACGTCAAGTCGACCGGGCTCTTCGCCACCGATCCGGAGCTTCTGAGCCGGGGCGTCAAGGCCGACTACTGGAAGACGGGTCATTCACACATCAAACGCCGCGTGAGCGATCTTGGCGCGCTCGCGGGCTTTGAAAAATCGGGACATTTCTTCTTTAATACGCCGGTCGGGCGCGGCTATGACGACGGGCTGCTCACCGCCATTCACGTGCTCGACATGCTCGATCGCAACCCGCAGAAGTCGATGGCCGAGCTTTATCAGGCTTTGCCGAAGACCTGGGGTTCGCCGACCATGTCGCCGCACTGCGATGATGAAAAGAAGTATGGCGTCGTCGAGAAGACGTTGCAGCGGCTTCAGGCGATGCAGCGCCAGGGCGCGGCGCTCACCGGGCAGAAAATCCGCGATCTCGTCACCGTCAACGGCGTGCGCGTGACAGTCGAGGACGGAACCTGGGGCCTCGTGCGCGCGTCATCCAACAAGCCGGAGCTCGTCGTCGTCGTCGAGAGCCCGGTGTCGGAGGCGCGCATGCGGGAGATGTTCGCGGCGGTCGACGGCATCTTGCGCGAGAGCCCGGAGGTCGGCGCCTATAATCAGACGATCTGACCGATGGGCGCGAAGGTCCGCGGGCGCGAGGGCGTTCGCAAGATAAGCGGGGCGTGACCGTTTGATCGTGCCCCTCAATGTTTGTCGCGACGGCGGTAGCGTCAATCGTGGCCAACAAGGGTTCCGATCGACTGCGTCTTCGTGGTGGCGGCGAACGCAAAGTCTTTTACAAGCGCCGCAGCGAGGCTGGGCGAAGTCGTGGTGACGGAGTTCCAGATTGTGGTGTCGATCGTCCCGGTGGTCACCGTGTAGTCAGCCGGACAGTTGGTGCATTTGTCGCCCTGAAATACGGTATCAGAGCCCCTGTGCCTTGCTCGACATAAGGCGCGTTTGGGTTTTGATAATATGAGCGGTTTTGATATCCTTCGGGACCCAGATAAGGGGTGGCTCCGGCCCGCGCGACGATCTGGTTGTTGCGTACTTCCACGCCCAGCGCGCTTTTTCCCCAGAATGTCGTCTGCGAAACGAACTGGAAGCTCACGGAGATGTAGGCTGCGAACAGCCCGGTTGTATCCGTGAGCGTATTCCCGTTTATTTCGATGTTCCGCGACACGTTGAAGGGCCAGTTTGTGGTGGAATTCGGCGGCGTGTTTCTCTGCGATGGCGTAAGGTCGATCCCGCCATTGTTG
>DAITNE010000071.1:0-7525 GCA_036834765.1 Methylocella sp. | reverse complement strand
CTGCGGCTTCGGCTTCCTGGGGGCCGCCGATTTCGCCGATCATCATGACCGCCTCGGTCTCGGGATCCTGTTCGAACAAAATTAGATGATCGAGGAACGAACTGCCGTTGATCGGGTCGCCGCCGATGCCGACGCTAGTCGAGACGCCGATGCCGAGCTGCTTCATCTGCGACGCCGCCTCATAGCCGAGCGTGCCGGAGCGCGACACGATGCCGACGGAGCCCTTGATATAGATGTTGCTGGGCATGATGCCGAGCATGGCTTTGCCGGGGCTGATGATGCCGGCGCAGTTCGGTCCGACCAGCATCGTGCGGCGGCCGCGCTGATAGCGCAAAAGATAGCGCTTCACCCGCATCATGTCTTGCGCGGGAATGCCGTCGGTGATCGAGCAGACGAGAGCGACGCCGGCGTCGGCCGCCTCCATGATCGCATCGGCGCAAAAGGCCGGCGCGACGAAGGTGATGCTGCAGTTCGCGCCGGTCGCGCGCACCGCCTCCTTGACGGTGTTGAAGACCGGCAGGCCGAGGTGGGTCGAGCCGCCTTTGCCCGGGGTCACGCCGCCGACGACATTGGTGCCGGTCTCGATCATTTCCTTGGCGTGGAAGGTCCCTTTGTCGCCGGTGAATCCCTGAACCAGGACGCGGCTCTTTTCATCGATTAGAATGCTCATTTCATTGGCTCTCCTGGAGCCGTTTCCGGTGCGCCCTTTTTAAGGTTCGCGCCGGGAAAGGCCCGATGATCTCAAATAACTCAGGCCGTGGCGCGGGCCGGCGCGGCCGCCACCGCGTCGACCGCCGCGCGGGCGGCGTCGGCGAGCGTATCGGCGCTTATGATCGGCAGGCCGCTGTTGACGATGATCTCGCGTCCGGCCTCGAAATTGGTGCCGGCGAGCCGCACGACCAGCGGGACGTCGACATTCAGCGACCGGCACGCCTGAACGACGCCCTCGGCGACCCAATCGCAGCGGTTGATGCCGGCGAAGACGTTGACGAGGATCGCCTTGACGTTGCGGTCCGAGAGCACGAGGCGGAACGCCGCCGCGACGCGCTCGGGCGAAGCGCCGCCGCCGACGTCGAGGAAGTTGGCTGGCGCGCCGCCCGCATATTTGATCATGTCCATCGTCGCCATGGCGAGGCCCGCGCCGTTGACGATGCAGCCGATGTCGCCGTCGAGACCGACATAGTTGAGGTTGTGCTCGGCGGCCTGCACCTCGCGCGGATCCTCTTGCGAATGATCGCGCATGTCGGAGATGTTGCTGCGGCGGAACAGGGCGTTGTCGTCGAAGGACATCTTGGCGTCGAGAGCCAGCACGCGGTCGTCCTTGGTCACGACAAGCGGGTTGATTTCGACCATCGTCGCGTCGAGATCGCGGAAGGCGCGATAGGCGCCGAGCATCGTCGCCACGGCGCGGCTGACCTGCTTCAGATTGAGGCCGAGGCCGAAGGCGAGTTCGCGCGCCTCGAAGGATTGCAGGCCGACGGCGGGCTCAACCACCACCTGGAGGATTTCTTCAGGATGGTCCTTGGCGATCTCCTCGATCTCCATGCCGCCGAAGCGCGAGGCGATGATGCGCACGCGCTCGACTTTGCGATCGAGCACGAAGCCGAGATAGATTTCGCGCTCGAACGGCTCGGCGACCTCGATGTAGACGCGCTGGACGACCTTGCCCTGGGGGCCGGTCTGATTGGTGACGAGCGTCCGGCCGAGCATGTCGCTGGCCGCCGCGCGCACGTCATTGTAGGTTTTGCAGAGCTTGACGCCGCCCGCCTTGCCGCGCCCGCCCGAATGGATCTGCGCCTTCACGGCCCAGTGCCAGCCGCCAAGCTCCGTCGCGCAATAGACAGCCTGATCGGCGCTGTAGGCGACCGAGCCGCGTGGGACCGCGACGCCGAAATTGGCCAAAATCTCCTTGGCCTGGTACTCGTGAATATCCAGCTTCCCCTCCTCGACGTTTGGGCCGCTCCGCTTTAGCGCGGGCCTGCCCGATCTTGAATTTTCTTTCAGCGTACAGCCAAGGGCGCCGGTTTCCCAAGCGGCTCTCAGCTGATGCGCAGCGTCGACACATGACGAAGACTAGCAGCCCCTGCAACTTCTGACCATCGCCCGCGCTCGGCCCACTCTTTAATAGAATATCTCAATCGGGCTATAGTCAATTGCAATTAATCAGCAGCGGCTGTATTGCTTTCTGCATCGTCGCGTCGACTGCTCTTATAGACACAACGTCATAGCCGACGCGCCTTCATTTTTTTTAGTTTTGACTCAGTAAAATTTTGCGCCGCACAATGCTTCGGTGGGTTGCGGCTTAGCTGAAAAGCGTCGATAAGAACGCAGCAAACAACATCAGGCGACTTAAAGCTCAAAATGTCTTTCGACGCGCGCAAACTTCTTCTGGACATGTTCGAGTCGGCTGTCGACGCGGCCTCGCCGGCGAAGTGCCTGCCCGCGCATCTGCCGCCGCGCCCGGCCGGGCGCACGGTCGTGGTCGGGGCCGGCAAGGCCGCCGGCGCGATGGCGAAGGCGGTCGAGGATCATTGGACCGGCCCACTCGAAGGTCTCGTGGTCACCCGCTACGGCCATGGCGCGCCGTGCAGCCGGATCGAAGTGGTCGAGGCGGGCCATCCCGTGCCGGACTCGGCGGGGCGGGAGGCGGCCGAACGCATCTTCGCCTCGGTTCAGGGCCTCACCGCCGACGATCTCGTGCTCTGCCTCATTTCGGGCGGCGGCTCGGCCCTGCTTTCCTTGCCGGCGCCTGGGATCACCCTCGCTGACAAGCAGGGCATCAACAAAGCCCTGCTGAAGAGCGGCGCGACCATCTCGGAGATGAACTGCGTCCGCAAGCATCTCTCCGCGATCAAGGGCGGCAAGCTCGCCGCCGCGGCCGCGCCCGCGCGCGTCGTCGCGCTGCTCATTTCAGATGTTCCGGGCGACGATCCGAGCGTCATCGCGTCGGGGCCAAGCGTCGCCGATCCGACGACGTCCGCCGATGCTCTGGCGATCATCGACAAGTATGAGATTGGCGCGCCGGCGCATGTGCGGGCTTACCTTCTGTCGGCGGAGTCCGAAACGCTGAAGCCCGGCGATGCGCGTCTTGCGGGCGTCGCCAACAAGATCATCGCGACGCCCGAAATGTCGCTTCAGGCCGCCGCCGCCGTGGCCAGGCGCGCGGGCGTGACGCCGCTCGTTCTCGCCAACGACATCGAAGGCGAAGCCCGCGACGTCGCGCTCGTGCACGCCGCCATCGCGCGCCACGCCTATGAGTTCGGTCAGCCGGCCGAAGCGCCCTGCGTTCTCATTTCAGGCGGCGAGACGACCGTTACGGTGCGCGGCTCGGGTCGCGGCGGCCGCAACGCCGAATTCCTGCTCGCCCTTGGCGTCGCCCTTGACGGGCATCCCGGCATTTACGCGCTCGCCGCCGATACCGATGGAATTGACGGCACGGAGGACAATGCGGGCGCGCTGCTGTATCCGGACAGTCTGGCGCGCGCGGCCGCCGCCGGCGTCAGCGCGAAGGCGAAGCTCGCCAACAATGACGGCTATAGCTTCTATTCTGCAATCGGCGACCTGATCGTAACAGGGCCGACGCGAACCAACGTCAATGATTTTCGCGCCATTCTCGTGGTCCGGTAGGACCGCAACGATGGTGGCGCGACCGATGCAAGCAATGCCAGGTCATTCGATTTTTTGCGAAGGTCATTCGAGCTTTTGCGAAATCGATGCAGTTGTCGACGCTGACTTGCGTTGTCGACATTTTCGTGGATAACACATAGCAAATACTTATGGAGGTGCATGATGGCGGGTCGCCACTTTCTTTTCGTTCCGGGGCCGACCAATGTTCCGGACCGGGTCCTGCGCGCGATGGTCGTGCCGATGGAGGACCATCGGTCGCCGAAATTTCCTGAACTGACGCTGCCTCTGTTCCAGGATCTGAAGAAGATCTACAAGACCAAGGACGGTCAGGTCTTCCTTTTCCCGTCTTCGGGCACCGGCGCCTGGGAATCCGCCTTCACCAATACGCTGTCGCCGGGCGACAAGGTTTTGATGTCGCGCTTCGGCCAGTTCAGCCATCTCTGGATCGATATGGCGCAGCGCATGGGCTACGACGTGCAGGTCCTCGAAGAGGAGTGGGGCACCGGCGTCAAGCCCGAGAAGATCGAAGAGATCCTGCGCGCCGACAAGTCGCATAAGATTAAGGCCGTCACCGCGACGCACAATGAGACGGCGACCGGCGTCACCAGCGACATCGCGGCGGTGCGCAAGGCGATCGACGCCGCCGGCCATCCGGCGCTGCTCTTCGCCGACGCCGTGAGCTCGCTCGGCAGCCTCGACTTCCGGCAGGACGAATGGGGCGTCGACCTCGCGGTTTCGGGCTCCCAGAAGGGTCTGATGCTGCCGGCCGGCATGGGCGTCCTCAGCGTCAGCCAGAAGGCGCTCGCCGCCTCGAAGTCCGCGACGTCGAAGCGCTGCTACTTCGATTTCGACGACATGATCAAGGCCAATGCGACCGGCTATTTCCCCTACACACCGCCGCTGCCGATGCTCTATGGCCTGCGCGAAGCGCTGAAGATCATCGAGGAAGAAGGTCTTGAGAATATCTTTGCGCGTCACAGCCGGCTTGCCGGCGGCGTGCGCGCCGCGGTCAAGGCCTGGGGCCTCACGCCCTGCGCCAAGGAGCCGAAATGGTATTCGGACACGGTGACCGCGATCGTCGTTCCGGCCGGCTACAACGCGGTTGAAGTCATCAGCACGGCGTATCATCGCTACAATCTGTCGCTGGGCGCCGGATTGTCCCAGCTCGCCGGCAAGGTGTTCCGCATCGGCCATCTTGGCGATCTCAACGAACTGATGCTGCTCGGCGCGATCGCCGGCGCGGAATTGGCGATGGCCGATGTCGGCATCCCGATTCAGCTCGGCAGCGGCGTCGCGGCGGCGCAGGCGCATTATCGCGCGGCGCCGAAGTCGGCGGAAAAGGCGGCCTGACGGCTGCATTGAAAAGCGAGCGTGCGGCGCGGTCTCCATCGCGGCGCGCGCCGGCGCTCTCCGGCGAAGCGGATGGGCCGCGGGCCGCGCGAGCGTCTTTACGAGAGCTTCTTTAGAAGTCCCTCGCGAGCAGCTTCCTCGCCGTTCATCTTCGGAGAAGACGGGCCTCAAAAAGCTGTAATCCGGATCATGCGAGAGCTTGCGCGACGCCCTTGCGGCGTGCAGACGGGTTCAACAACAGACCAAAACATCAGGATGCGCCGTGTCACATTCGATCGTGTTTCTCGACCGTTCGACCCTCGAAGCCAATGTCCGGGCGCCGTACTTTCGACATACCTACAAGGAATATGACGTCACCGCGCCCGATCAGGTTGTCGAGCGCCTGCGCGACGCCACCATCGCCATCATCAACAAGGTGCCGCTGCGCGAGGCGACGCTAGCGCAATTGCCCAACCTCAAAATGATCGCCGTCGCCGCGACAGGCACGGACGTCATCGACAAATCCTACACCAAGGCGCACGGCATCGTCGTCTCCAACATCCGCAACTACGCCTTCAATACCGTTCCGGAACACGTCTTCGCGCTGGCCTTCGCGCTTCGTCGCAACATCGTCGCCTATGTCGAGGACGTGCGCGCGGGGCGCTGGCAGGAAAGCGACCAGTTCTGTTTCTTCGATCATCCGATCCGCGACATGCGCGGCTCGACCCTCGGGATCATCGGCTATGGCGCGCTCGGCAAGGCGGTCGGAAAGATCGCCGAAGCCTTCGGCATGAAGGTCCTGCCCTATGACGTCTTCCCGCAGCCGGGGCTCGTCGATCTCGACAGGTTGATCCGCGAAAGCGACATCATCACGCTGCATACGCCGCTGACGCCCGAAACCAAGAATATGATCGGCGCGCGTGAACTGGACCTGATGAAGAAGGACGCCCTGCTGATCAACACCGGCCGCGGCGGCCTCGTCGACGAAGCCGCCCTGGCGGCGGCGCTGACCGCGGGCAAGATCGGCGGCGCCGGCTTCGACGTGCTGACCGTCGAGCCGCCGAAACAGGGCAATATCCTGCTCGATCTCAGGCTTCCGAACCTCATCATCACGCCGCACGTCGCCTGGGCGAGCCGCGAAGCGATGCAGATCCTCGCCGATCAGCTGATCGACAATGTCGAGGCTTTCGCCGCGGGCAAGCCGCAAAACGTCGTCGACGCCTGACCTTTAAAGATTTCCTGAGGAGACGCCATGTCCACGGACATTGAAATCGCCCAGCGCGCGAAGATGGAGCGCATCGCCAAGCTCGCGGCCGATAAGCTCGGCATCGACGACGAGCATCTCGAGCCCTACGGGCACTACAAGGCCAAGGTCTCCCTCGACTATATCGACACGCTGCGCGACCGGCCGGACGGCAAGCTCATTCTCGTCACCGCGATCAGCCCGACGCCCGCGGGCGAAGGCAAGACGACGACCACCGTCGGTCTCGGCGACGCGCTGAACCGCATCGGCAAGAAGGCCTCGATCTGTCTCCGCGAGCCCTCGCTCGGGCCGGTGTTCGGCATGAAGGGCGGCGCGGCGGGCGGCGGCCACGCGCAAGTCGTTCCGATGGAGGACATCAATCTTCACTTCACCGGGGACTTCAATGCGATCGCGCTGGCGACGAATCTGCTCGCGGCAATGATCGACAACCATGTCCATCACGGCAACGAGCTGAAGATCGACGTTCGGCGCATCACCTGGAAACGCGTGATCGACATGAACGACCGCGCCCTGCGCGACATAACCATTGCGCTCGGCGGCACCGCCAACGGCTTTCCGCGCCAGGATGGATTCGATATCGTCGTCGCCTCTGAGGTGATGGCGATTTTCTGTCTCGCCACGTCGATCGCGGATTTGAAGCAGCGTCTCGGCGCCATCGTCATCGGCTACACCTCCGACCAGAAGCCGGTGCGCG
This sequence comes from Methylocella sp., assembly GCA_036834765.1. Taxonomy (GTDB): domain Bacteria; phylum Pseudomonadota; class Alphaproteobacteria; order Rhizobiales; family Beijerinckiaceae; genus Methylocapsa. The sequence goes on along the minus strand of DAITNE010000071.1, from coordinate 611 downwards.
CCCGTGACCTCCAGGCGCATGGCGCAATGGCCGTGCTGCTGAAGAACGCCCTGAAGCCGAACCTCGTGCAGACGCTGGAGAACAATCCGGCCTTCATTCACGGCGGTCCCTTCGCCAATATCGCGCATGGCTGCAACTCGGTGCTCGCCACCAAGACGGCGCTGAAACTGTCCGACTATGTCGTCACGGAGGCGGGCTTCGGCGCTGATTTGGGGGCCGAGAAATTCGTCGACATCAAGTGCCGCAAGTCGGGCCTGCGGCCGCAGGCGGTCGTCATCGTCGCAACGATCCGCGCGCTGAAATATCATGGCGGCGTCGAGCTCAGGGAGCTCAACGTTGAGAATCTTGAGGCCCTGCGCAAGGGGCTCGCCAATCTTGAGCGCCACATCAACAATATCCGCAACCATTACGGCCTGCCGGTCGTCGTCGCGATCAATCATTTCACAGCCGACACCGCGGCCGAGGTCGACCTTCTGAAAAAGAGCGTCGCCGATCTTGGCGCGCCGATCGTCGTCTGCCGCCATTGGGCGGAAGGCGGCAAGGGCGCCGAGGAACTGGCCCGCACCGTCGTCGATCTGATCGACAAGACGCCGAGCGACTTTCATTTCGTC
>DAITNE010000070.1:0-7546 GCA_036834765.1 Methylocella sp. | reverse complement strand
GGCCGCCGGAAAGGGTGCTGATGGCGCGCAGCTCGAAGCCTTCGAGGCCGACAGCGGCGATGGCGCTTTCGACTTTCGTCAATTCGCGGCGCGCGATCGCGCCGAACAGGCCGCAGCGCGCCCATAATCCCATGGCGACGACATCGAACACGTTAATCGGAAAGCTGCGGTCGATGTCGGCCGCTTGCGGCAGATAGGCGATGTCGCGCGCCTTAACATGCGGCAATGCGACCGCGCCCGATAGCGGCTTCAGAGATCCGGCGATCCCCTTCAACAGGGTCGATTTTCCGGCGCCATTGGGGCCGCAGATCGCGAGCAGCGCGCCGCTCTCGACATCGCCATCGAGGTGATGCACGGCCGGATGGCGGTCATAGCCGAGGGTCAGATCGCGGAAACGTATGGCGGCGCTCATCAAAGCCTCATCTCGCGCACGATCAATGCAGCGCCCAATAAACCGCCGCCCACAAGGCGGCGACGAGAGCCAGCGCCCCACCGAGGCGGGCGAAAGCCGATAGGCGCAGCAGCGAAAAGCCCGGCGCGGCCGAAATCCGTTGCGCCGCCAGAGAGGGATGAGGAAAAGCAGCACCCACTTTTCCGCCCGCATCGCGCTCTAAATGATCGTGATCTAAGCGGTGCGAATGCGAATGCGCCGATCCCATGAGCTTGCCTCCAGGCGTTACTTTATAACATAAGCCCTGCGCCCGGCAAGGCCAAGATCAAAAACGTCGCGTTGGGAGCGCGCGTCGATCAAAGCTTCGTGGATTGGAATCGCCCGGCGAGTTTGATAGGCAAGCGCATGACAAAAGCCACCCGCCAATTCGCATTAATCCTGCTCGGCCTCGCGATCGGCCTCTCGGTCATCGCCGGTTTCGCCTTCCGCGATATCGGCAGGGGCGGCGGGCAGGACGTCGCCGCCATCGGCGGCCCCTTCGCATTGACCGCGCAGGACGGCGGCATCGTGACGAATGCGGATCTGAAGGGGCGGCCCTATCTCGTATTCTTCGGCTATACGCATTGCCCGGATCTCTGTCCGGCGACGCTGACGGAGATTTCAGCCGTTTTGAAGGAAATGGGCGCCGACGCCAAAATCGCCGCGGTCTTCGTCACCGTCGATCCGGAGCGCGACACGCCGCAGACAATGAAGACCTATCTCGAAAGCTTCGACCCGCGCATCATCGGATTATCCGGCGATGCGGCGCAGACCCGCGCCATCGCTCAGGCCTACAAGGTCTATTTCAAGAAACAGCCAGGCGAAAAAGGCGACTATACGATGGACCACACAGGGGTCGTCTATTTGATGGACAAGCGCGGCCGTTTCGTCAACGCCTTCAATCTGGAGCGGCCCGCGAAAGACGCCGCGAACGAACTGGCGCACTATCTTTAGGCGTTCAGAGCGGGATGGTCTTCAAAAGAATCCGAGCGGGAAATATTTGAGGTAAAGTTCGGTGTAGACGCCTTTCGCCGCAAGATCGGCCAGAGCGTAGTCGAGCGCCTGCCGCAATTGCGCATCGTCTTTCTTCACCGCGATGCCGACGCCCTCCCCGAAGAAGCGGCTGTCGAGGAATGGACCCCCAACGAAGACGCAACAACCCCGCCCTTCCTGGCCGTTCAGCCAGAAGCTCAAAGCCGCGCCGTCGCCGAAGAAGGCGTCGATCTCGCCCTTGCCGAGCGCCTCGGTCAGCGCCTTTTGCGTATCGAATGTCTTTATGGCCGAGCCTTGAAAGAAGGCGACGAGGAAGGCTTCGTGCGCGGTCTTGGCGATGACTCCGATCGTCTTGCCGCGCAGGGTTTCGGGCGTCGCGTCGCGCAGCGGTGCCGACTTCAGGGCGACGAAGCGCGCCGGATTTTTCATGTAGGGCGCGGTGAAATCGAGTTTCGCGCGGGCGGCTCCATCGATGCGAAGAGAGGCGATGATCGCGTCGCCTTCGCCGGCGTTAAGGCTGTCGATCAGCGTATCGAAGCGGCGGGCTTGAATCGTGCAGGTGAGTTTCAGATCCTCGCAAATGGCGCGGGCCAAATCGATGTCGAAACCGGCGAGCGATCCGTCCGGCAGCGCGAAATGGAACGGCGGATAATCGTCGTCGGTGAGGAAGCGCAGAGAGCGCAGGCTGGTAAGGTCCGGCTTCGCGGGCCGGGCGTGCGGATCCCAGAAACTCGGGCTGAAAATCTTGGGCTCGCCAAGCGCGGGCGCGGCGCAGAGGAGCGCGCCAGCCAGAACCAAGAGAGCGGCGCGGCGCAATTTGAGCGGGCCGCGGACCAACCGATGCCGGCGCCAAAGCAAATTGCGGATTTCACGCAAGCCGGCGCGAAATCCGCCGGTCTTTCCGAGACCCGCCCGTGTCATGCTATAAGTCATGATATGATTTGTTTTCCTGACCGGTGAGAATAGGACGAAAGCGCTTTAATGGCCAGAGCTTTACCGCCGGAGACAAGCAGCGACGAAGGGTGCCCGGCGATGGCGGGACTCGCCGCGCTGCCGGTGTTCGTCAACCTGAAGGGCAGGCGCGTCGCGCTCGCCGGCGGCTCGACCGCCGCGCTGTGGAAGGCTGAACTGGCGCAGGCCGCCGGAGCCGATGTCGACGTCTATAGCGCAGAGCCCTGCGCGGGCCTCGTCGAACTTGCGCGCGGGCGCCCGTCCGTTCGCCTCGTGCGGCGCGCGTTTCAGGCGGACGATCTGAACGGCGCAGCGCTGGCGATCGGCGACATCGAGGGCGCGGCGGAGGCGGCGGAATTTCGCGCCGCCGCGCGGGCCTTCGGCGCGCTTGCGAACATCATCGACAAGCCCGCTCTCTCGGACTTCCAGTTTGGCGCGATCGTCGATCGTTCGCCGCTCGTCGTCGCCATTTCTACGGACGGCGCCTCGCCGGTCCTGGCGCAGGCTGTGCGGGGGCGAATCGAAGCCGTGCTGCCCGCCGCAATCAAGCTCTGGGCGGCGGCCGCCAAAGGTTGGCGCGAGTCGCTGAAGACTCTCGCTCTGGCACCGAGGTCGCGCCGCCGCTTCTGGGAGATGTTCAACGCCAGGGCCCTCGCCGCCGGTTCGGCGCCTCCGGGCGAGGGGCTCTTTACGGAACTGTTGGCGGAGGTCGAGCGGGGGCCGCGCGGGTCGGAAGGCTCTGTCGCGTTGGTCGGCGCGGGGCCGGGCGATCCTGAACTTGTGACGCTGAAGGCGTTGCGCATGCTGCAGTCGGCCGACGTCGTCCTCTACGATGATCTGGTGGCGCCGGCAGTCGTCGACATGGCGCGGCGCGAGGCGGAGAAAATCGCCGTCGGCAAACGCGGCTATAAGCCGTCCTGCAAGCAGGATCACATCGTCGCCCTGATGATCGAACTTGCCGGGCAGGGCAAGCGAATCGTCCGGCTGAAAGGCGGCGATCCGATGGTGTTCGGGCGCGCGAGCGAGGAAATCGCGGCGCTGCGCGGGGCCGGCATCCCCATCGAGGTCGTCCCAGGCGTCACGGCGGCGCTCGGCGCCGCGGCGTCCTTGCAGACCTCGCTGACCGAACGCGCGACGGCGCGACGGCTGCAGTTCATCACCGCGCATGCGCATGACGGCAAGCTGCCCGAGGACATCGACTGGCGCGCGCTCTGCGACCCGGGCGCCTCGAGCGTCGTCTATATGGGCGTCAGTACGCTTGGCGCCTTGGCCGAGCGCCTGCTGGCGCATGGCGCCGATCCCGCGACGCCGGCGCTGCTCGTCGAGCGCGCGACCTGCCCGGACGAGCGCCTCATCGCGGGAACGATTGCGACGCTGCCGGCGAAGGCCGCCGCGCAGGCGCCGTCGGGACCCTGCCTTATCTTGATTGGCGCCGTTTTTGCGGCGCAAGCCGACGTCGATCCGGCGCATCGATTGGCGGCGGCGGCGGAGTGACGAGGCGCCGGGACGCTGGAGCGTCCTTCATACCGCCTTGTTTTAGTGATCGGTTTTGATCGTCTGGACTGTGAAGGTCAGTAAGAATATCGAGCTTTTCATGCTCGCGGAGAACAGGATGCGGCGTCTCACCCTCTTGGCGGTCTTCGCTGGTTTTGCTGCGATCGGATCTTGCGGGCTCGCGCTCTATCTTTACGAGCGGCCGACCATCCTTCGCATCGCGGTGACGCGCGGCGCCGACGATCAGCAAGTGCTGAGCGCCGCAGCCTATGAATTCGCGCAATCGCGCGAACAGATTGGGCTGAAGCTTGTGCTCGTCGATTCGCTCGCCGAAAGCGCGCGGGCTTTCGAAGATCAGCGAGTCGATCTTGCCATCGTGCGCGGCGACATCGCGATGCCGGTCGATGGCCAGACAGTCCTCATCATGCGCCGCAACGCCGCGGTGCTGCTCGCGCCGGCGGGGTCGGCTCTGCATGACGTCGAAGACCTGAAGGGCCGCAAGATCGGCATTCTACAGACCGAACAGGCGGGACGGCCCGATGACGATCAGGCGCTGCTCGACGCCGCGCTGACGCAAAGCGACGTTCCGCTGGCCTCGGTCGGCCGTGCGCCGCTGACGCTCGCCGAGCTGCCGGACGCGATCGAGCGCCACGACGTCGACGCCGTGCTGGCGATCGGAACGCCGGGCTCGGCCAATTTGACCGAGGCGGTCGCGGCGGTGTCGCAGGCGGGGCATGGTCCGCCCGTGTTCATCCCGATCGCGGAGGCCAAGGCGATCGCGCAGCGTTCCCCCAATCTCGAGTCGGTTGAGGTTTTGCGCGGCGCTTTCGGTGGGGCGCAGCCAAAGCCCGCGGAGAGTTTCGATACGCTCGGCGTCAGCACGCGGATGATCGCACGGCACAGCCTTAGCAACGATGTCGTCGCCGAACTGACCGAATTGATGCTGAATGCGAAGCCGTCGCTCGCCGCTCAGGCTCCGATAGCGAACCGTATCGAAGCCCCTTCGACGGATAAGGGGGGCGTCTTGCCGGTTCACGCGGGCGCGCTCGCCTATCTCGGCGACGAAGAGCAGAGCTTCTTCGATAAATACAGCGATTTCATTTACATCGGAGCGATGTTGCTGAGCTTGTGCGGAACGGCGATCGCAACGCTCGCGTCGCGATTCAAGCGCCAGCAACAAACGGATCTCGAACGCATTTTGCAGCGGTTGCTGGAAATCATCGCGGCGGCGCGCGCGGCTTCGCGCGCCGAGACCCTGGACGAGCTCGAACGGGAAGCCGACGACCTGTTGGCCAAGGCGTTGGCGCATGACTTCAATCACGCGTTGAGCGGCAGCCGCCTCGCCGCCACAAGTCTCGGGCTCAGTCAGGTCCGGCAGGCGATCGCAGAACGGCGCTTCGTTCTCTCGGCGCCGGGCCGCGCGCCTTTCGCGCCGCGGATCGTCGGCGAGTAGGCGATTTCTGATCTATTGGGTCGGGATCTGTTGGGTCGCCACGAAGCGGCGCAGCGCGACGAGGCCCCAGATCGCCTCGACGAGGCCGAACGGCCAGGCCCCCTGCAGAAAGCCATAGATCGAGCCAAGCCAGCAGGCGCCGGCGAAGGCGAGAATATACCAGCGGCTGCGCTGTTCGAGCGCGTAAGTCACCAGCATCGCGGTCACCGCGAAAAGGCCGAACAGGGTCAGGCGGTCCATTCCTCAATCTTTCTGTCGGCCGGCGTTCGGACGCGGCCGGCTGTTCGCATCAGGTCTCGCCCGCAGCAAGTTGCGGACCAGCCGTCGCGATTCGATGTCGCGAGGGCCTTCGCGGCATGGCCGCGGACATCGCCCAAAGGGCGCCCGCGCCGAAGATTTGAGCTTGTGATGATAAGTGTTCCCAAACACGCCGCTTTCGTATATTGCACTGCTGCAATGCAAAAAGTCACCTCGTTAACGGGTTCGGTCGCGGCTCAGGCGCCTCGGCGGCATTTCCCCGTGAGGTTGGGCGTAGCTCCGTTCAAGCGTCTCGCGCCGGAGCGCAACGCGTAAATCAAATCAGATACGGCAACAAGATGAAGCTGCGCAATATCGCCATTATCGCCCACGTCGACCACGGCAAGACGACCCTCGTCGATCGCCTCTTGCAGCAATCCGGCGCCTTCCGCGAGAATCAGCGGGTCGCCGAGCGCGTTATGGATTCGAACGATCTTGAAAAAGAACGCGGCATCACGATCATGGCGAAGGCGACCTCGATCGCCTGGAAAGACACCCGCATCAATATCGTCGATACGCCTGGCCACGCCGATTTCGGCGGCGAGGTGGAGCGCATTCTCTCCATGGTCGACGGCGCGATCGTTCTTGTCGACGCCTCGGAAGGTCCGATGCCGCAGACCAAATTCGTCGTCGGCAAGGCTCTGAAGATTGGCCTTCGGCCCATCGTCGCCGTGAACAAGGTGGACAAGCCCGACGCCCGCGTCACTGAGGTGGTCAACGAGGTTTTCGACCTCTTCGCGGCCCTCGACGCGAGCGACGAGCAGCTCGATTTTCCGATTCTCTACGGTTCGGCCAAGCAGGGATGGATGGCCGACAGCCCGGACGGCCCGCAGGACGGCATGGGACCGCTGTTCGATCTCGTGCTGCAGCACGTGCCGGAGCCGCGCATCGAAGAGGGCGGCTTCCGCATGCTCGGCACGCTGCTCGAGGCGAACCCCTATCTCGGCCGCCTCGTCACGGGACGGGTGTTCGCCGGCAGCGTCAAGCCGAACCAGACGGTCAAGGTCCTCGACCGCAAGGGCAATGTCGTCGAACAGGGGCGGGTCTCGCGAATTCTCGCATTCCGCGGCATCGAGCGCACGCCGATCGACGAGGCTGAGGCCGGCGACATCGTCGCAATCGCAGGGCTTGAGAAATTCAACGTCGCCGACACGCTTTGCGCGCCCGAGGTCGTCGAGCCCTTGCAGGCGCAGCCGATCGATCCGCCGACGCTGTCGATGACGTTTTCGGTCAATGATTCGCCTCTGGCCGGAACGGAGGGCGACAAGGTGACGAGCCGCGTCATCCGCGCGCGGCTCTATAAAGAGGCCGAGGGCAATGTCGCCCTGCGCATCGAGGATTCGCCGGGCTCGGATTCCTACATCGTCTCGGGACGCGGCGAATTGCAGCTCGGCATTCTGATCGAGACGATGCGGCGCGAAGGCTTCGAACTCAGCGTGTCGCGGCCGAAGGTCGTGTTCCAGAAGGCCGAGGACGGCACGCTGCTGGAGCCGATCGAGGAGGTCGTGATCGACGTCGACGAGGAGCATTCCGGCGTCGTCGTCCAGAAGATGGCCGAGCGCAAGGCCGAGATGATCGAAATGCGCCCTTCCGGCGGACACCGCCTGCGGCTCGTGTTTCACGCGCCGACGCGCGGCCTCATCGGCTATCAGGGCGAGCTTCTGACCGATACGCGCGGCACGGCGATCATGAACCGTCTGTTCCATGAATACGCGCCCTGGAAGGGCGAGGTCGCGGGGCGGCACAACGGCGTCCTGATCTCCAACGACAATGGCGAATCGGTCGCCTACGCCATGTGGAAGCTCGAAGATCGCGGCCCGATGATGATCGAGCCGGGCTGGAAGGTCTATCGCGGCATGATCGTCGGCGAGCACACCCGCGACAACGACCTTGAGATCAATATTCTCAAGGGCAAGCAGCTCTCCAAC
>DAITNE010000069.1:0-7564 GCA_036834765.1 Methylocella sp. | reverse complement strand
CAGAAACAGCATCATCAGCAGCCGGAAGTTACGCCGCCCGAGCGAGCGATGCGGTTGCAGCCGCGCGGCAAAGAGCGCCGGATCCTGATCTTCGCTGATTGCGCCTTCGGACGCTGACATATGAGAGGCCCTTCTCTCCTGATCGCCGAAAATCTATAACGCGCGGATGGCGAAAAGAACTACGGCAAATAATCCCACGGCGGCGACCCAGCCTCTTACGGCCGCCGCTAAGGCTAATCCGCCTGCAGGCGGCGTCGCCGCGCGCGCGGCCCCGCGGAAAGGCACGGGCGCAAAAAAGCAGGACGCCGCCCGGATCGAGGAGATTTTCAGGCGCTTTGCGGCGGCGCTCCCCGTTCCGAAGGGCGAACTCGAATATGTGAACCCCTTCACCCTGCTCGTCGCGGTGGTGTTGTCGGCGCAGGCGACCGACAGCGGCGTCAACAAGGCGACGAAGGCGCTGTTCGCCATTGCCGATGCGCCGCAGAAAATGCTGGCGCTCGGCGAAGACAAGCTCCGCGAGCTGATCAAGACGATCGGCCTTTACCGCACCAAGGCGAAGCATGTCATCGCGCTGTCGCGGCGGCTCGTCGAGGATTTCGGCGGCGAGGTTCCGCGGGATCGTGAAGCGCTCGAATCGCTTCCGGGCGTTGGCCGCAAGACCGCCAATGTGGTGATGAACATCGCGTTCGGCGCCCCGACCATCGCGGTCGACACCCATATTTTCCGCGTCTCGAACCGCGTTCCGCTGGCGCCCGGCAAGACGCCGCTCGAGGTCGAGCGCGGCCTCGAAGCGATCATCCCCCCATCTTACAAACCGCACGCACATCACTGGCTGATCCTGCATGGGCGCTATGTCTGCAAGGCGCGCCGGCCGGAATGCGAGCGCTGCCTGATCGCTGATCTTTGCACCTATCCGGGAAAGCGCGTGTAAGATCGCGGCCCGCGCTTGTCCGATTCTGAGGCCGAACCGGTCAAAAAGGTGTTTCACGTGAAACACCCCCCGCGCTATCGCCCGGCTGGAGCGAGCGCCCTCTCCAACGCCGCAAAGCCGCGATCGGTGGTCACGGCGAGCAGCGCGACGATGAGGGCGCCCTCGATGACATAGGCCGGGTTCGACGCCGACAGCCCTTCGAGAATAGGCGAACCCAGCGACAGCGCGCCGACGCTGGAGCCGATCGTCGCCGTCCCGATATTGATGATGACGGCGTTGCGCAGGCCCGCCAAAATGAACGGCAGCGCCAGCGGCAGCTCTATCCGCCAGAGCAAGCCGGACGGCGCAAAGCCGAGGCCAATCGCCGAATCGCGCGCGGATGCGGGCACATTGGCGAGACCGGACAAAGTCCCGTCGAGGACTGGTAAGATGGCGTAGAGACTCAAGGCGGCGAGCGCAGGCGCTGCGCCGTAACCCAGGAGCGGCACTGCGAGCGCGAGCACGGCGACCGGCGGAAAGGTCTGGCCGACGGCGGCGATGGCGCTGACGATCGGGCCGAACTCGCGCCCCGCCCCGCGCGTTACGAAAATCGCAAGGCCGATCCCGATCGTCGCGGCGATGAGGCTCGACGATGCGACGAGCTGACAATGCGCGAGCGTCAGCTCGAAGAAGCTCGCGCGCGTGTAGAGCGGATGCGGAACGCCCGGAAACAACGCGCCGAACAAAGGCGCGCTATAGGGCATCGCGGCGAGCAGCGCGATGAGCAACAGCGCTAGCCACACGACTGGTTCGCGCGCTATTTTCATGAGTTGCATCATATTATTTGGCATCGGGACCGACGACGATATCATCGATGTCGATTTCGCCCGTTATCTCGCCTCTCTCGTTCTCGATGACAAGACGGGCGCAATGATGTTCGAGCATGAGGGCGAGCGCCTGCCTCAGGGTGGCTGTCGCCGCGATCCGTTCGCCGCCGGCGCCGGAAACGGGCCGCGCAATCTCGCCGACGGCCCGAAGATCGAGCAACCGAAGAGGCAGATCCTCGCGGCCGAGAAAGCCGCGGACGAAATCGCCTTCCGGCCGCAGCAAAATGGCGGCGGGGGTGCCCGCCTGAACGATGCGGCCAGCGTTCATGACGACGATCTGGCTCGCCAGCCGCAGCGCCTCGTTCATGTCATGGGTGACGAAGACAATCGTCTTGCCGCTCGCAGCGTGGAGGCGGCGCAGTTCGTTCTGCAAAGCCGCCCGGCTCACCGGATCGAGCGCGGCGAAAGGCTCATCCATCAGCATGATGCCGGGATCGGCGGCGAGCGCGCGGGCGACGCCGACGCGCTGCTGTTGGCCGCCCGACAATTCGCGCGGATAGCGCGGCAACAGGCTCGGGCCTATCTGCAAGGCGTCGGCGATTTCCTCCACGCGCCCGGCGATCTTGTTTCTATCCCAGCCGAGAAGCTGCGGCACGGCCCCGATATTCGCCGCGACCGTCCAGTGCGGAAAGAGACCTACGGATTGTATGACGTATCCAATGCTACGCCGCAGCGCAATCGCGTCGAGGCCGGCGACATTGCGTCCGCCAATTTCGACGGTGCCCGCGTCCGGCGCGATCATGGCGTTGATCATACGCAGCGTCGTCGATTTGCCGCAACCGGACGGCCCGACGAGAACGCAAAAGGCGCCCGCCTCGATGCGCAGCGAGACGCCGTCGACAGCCGGCGTCCCGTCGAAGGACTTCGATGCGGCCTTCAATTCGATCATCGGCGCTTCGATCATAAGCGCCTCCGCGCGGCGGTGAGCAGCATCTGGAAGGAAAGATCGGCGGCGAGCGCAAGCAAGATGACCGGAATGGCGCCGAGCAGCACGAGATCCAGCGCATATTGGCCGATGCCCTGAAACACGAAGACGCCAAGGCCGCCGGCGCCGATGAGGGCGGCGACGGTGGCGAGCCCGATCGCCTGAATGACGACGACGCGCAGGCCTGAAATCAGGGCGGGGAGAGCCAGCGGCAATTCCACCGCGAAAAGCAATTGGCGCCGGTTGAAGCCAAGCCCGGTCGCCGCCTCCTTCGGCTCCGGCGCGACCTCGCTTATGCCGGTCACGAAAATGCGCACCAGCGGCGCTAGCGAATAGAGCGTTAGCGCGATGATCGCCGGCGCGGGGCCAGTTCCGTCGATGCCGATCTCGTGAGCCAAGGGGAAACGCGCGCCGAGCGCCGACAGCGGCGCGATCAATGCCCCGAAGAGGGCGATGGAGGGGATCGTCTGCACGATCCCCAGGCCGGCGAAAACAAAACCTCGCGCGTCCGCGCGGCGCAACGCCAGCGCGGTCAAGGGAATGCTGAAGATCAGCGCAAAAGCGACCGCGGCGCCGACGAGGGCGAGATGGCGCCAAAGCTGCTGCGCGAATTCAGCGCGATGGCCGGCGAACTCTTTGGCGAGCGCGAGATTTGCGAAGGCGCCCCGCGCGGCCATCAGCGCAAGGCCTGCGGCGAGCGCGGCGCAGAGCGTAGCGCCAAGCATCGAGGAGAGCCCGGCGCGCTGCGCAGCGTTCAGCATGGAAAGCAGCGCCACCGCGGCGAGGATCCAGAAGGCCGGGCCAAGCGACGTGCGCGCAGCCGGCTTTGCTGCGAGCGCGAGGACGTCGGCGAAATGGCCGGCGCCCGCGAGGCAGGCGAAGAACAGCGCGGCCCCCGCGAGCAGCGCCGCCCATGCGCGGCTCTTTTCCGGCGCGGGGAAGGACAAGACGAAAAGCGCGGCGAGTGCGGCGATGATCGCGGCGGCGTTCGGCCATGGCGTGCGCCACAGGGAGAGCGCCACGCCATTGGCGAGACGATTGTCGGCATGGGCAACGAAGCCGCCAAAGGCGAGCGCGGCGGCGCCGACCCAACAAAGCGTCAGCAACACGCGGTCAGGCGCTTCTCCGTCGCGCGTCACAACAGGCTCCGCGTTGCGAGATAATCCCGCGCGACGACGGCCGCATCCTCGCCCTCCACGGCGACTTTCTCGTTGAGGGCGCGCAGCGTTTCAAGATTGAGGCCCGCAAAGACCGGCGCCAGCGCTTGCCTCACTTGTGGGTAAGTCTCCAGCGTCGCGGCGCGAATGACGGGCGCTGGCGCATAGACCGGCTCGGCATGGCGCGGATCTTGGAGCGCATGAAGATCCAGCGCGTCGAGCGCGCCGTCTGAGCCATAGGCCATGGCGGCGTTGACGTCCGAAATTCCGTCGGCCGCGGCCTTCATCGTCGCCGTCGTCTCGCCGCCGGAGAGCACGAGAAGCTGGCTCGCCCATAGCTTGAATCCATAGGCGGCCTCGAAAGCAGGCAGCCCCGCCGCGCTCTCGACGAATTCGGCCGAGGCGGCGAGCTTCACCCTTTCGCCCGCGTGGACGAATGCGGCGAAATCGTCGAGCGTTCTTAGCCTCTTGTCCCGCGCCAAAGCGTTCGGGATCGCGATGACCCAGCTGTTGTCGGCGGGCGCGGGTTGCAGCCAGACGAGGCGGTTCGCGGCATAATCCAGCGCCGCCGCGCGAGCAAAGCCCGCGAGCGCGTCCCTCCACGCGGGATCATCCTCCTGATGGAAGAACAAAGCGGCGTTGCCTGTATATTCAACGCAAAGATCGACTGCGCCGGAGAGCAGCGCCTGGCGCAGGATCGCGGTCGGCCCGAGCTGCAGCCGGTTCACCGTGGGAACGCCCGCGCGAGCGAGCGCGAGAAGCATCATCTGCCCGATCAGTCCGCCTTCGAGATCGAGCTTTGAACCGACGACGATGGGTGCCGCCGCGCGGACAGCGCCGGTCGCCGCCGCCAGCGCGGATGCGAGAACGCCCCTGCGGGTAAGTCTCGCCGCGCCGCTCATATGACGACCGTCAGCTTTTCGGCCGCGCGGGTAATGCCGGTATAGAGCCATCGGTTGCGATGTTCGCGAAAGGCGAAACTTTCATCGAACAGCACGACGCTGTTCCATTGCGACCCTTGAGCCTTGTGGACGGTGAGCGCATAGCCGAAATCGAATTCGTCCGAGCCGCGCCGCGCCTGCGGCGTGAGATTCTCCTCGCCGCCGTTGAAGAATTCGGGCAGCACGCCGATCCGCAAGGGTTTGCGCACCGGATCGTCCTCGGGCACGACGTTCAGCGTGAGCTTCTTCTTGCGCGTCGCCGCGGTGGTCTTGACGACCCAGATGCCGCCATTCAACAGGCCCTTCGTGCTGTTGTTCCGGAGGCACACCAGCTTTTCGCCGGGTTCGGGAAACTCGGAGCCGTAGCCGAACAATTCGCGCATGCGCCGGTTGTACGCGCGCCGCGTGCGGTTGAGGCCGACGAGAAGCTGATCGCTCGCCGTCGCCGCCGCCGAATCGATGTCGGCGCGGCCGATGACCTGGCTTTCGCCATAAGCGCCGCGATCGAGGCGACCGCCTTCGCGCACCGTCATCGACATGCGGATGATCGGATTGTCGGCCGCTTGGCGGTGCACCTCGGACAGCATGACGTCGGGCTCCGATTCGGTGAAGAAGCCGCCGCCGCGAACCGGCGGCAGTTGCGCCGGATCGCCCAACACCAGCACCGGCTTGCCGAACGACAAAAGATCGCGGCCGAGGGCCTCGTCGACCATCGAGCATTCGTCGATGATGATGAGGCTCGCGCGCGCGGCGGCGCTGTCCTCGTTGAGGACGAAGGTCGGCTCCTCCGCCTCCGCATCGCGCGGCCGGTAGATGAGGCTGTGGATCGTGCGGGCACCCTTGCAGCCCTTTGAGCGCAGCACCAGGGCCGCCTTGCCGGTGAAGGCGGCGAAGGCCACCTCGCCGTCCGCATCTTCAGCGAGTTGCCGCGCGAGCGTCGTCTTGCCGGCGCCGGCGTAGCCGAACAGGCGGAAGATCTGCGGCTCGCCGCGCTTCATCCAGGCCGCGACGGCCTTGAGCGCGCCCTCCTGCTGCGGCGACCAGCTCATTGCGACGGCCGGGTCGCCGGCGCGGAGGAGGCGGGCGTCGTGGGAAGACAGGTTCGTTCTGAAGAATGCATGCGCCCGTTGTAGAGCATGATGATTCGAAAACCGATCATGCCCTTTATCTCCTTGTCTTCCCACATGATCCTATCGAAGGCTGGCGTCCCGGCGGCGGCTCGGCTAGTTTCGCTTTTGGCGGCCTTGAGAGGGAAACCAGCATGAAGCGCATGTCTATCATCGCCGGGCTTTGCAGCCTCGCCTTCGTCAATCTGGCACAGCTGGCCCGCGCGGAGGATGCGCTATCCTTGCGTGCTGGTTTTCGGAAGTTGCCGAACTCTCCAAAATAACACTGCCCCGTCAACGGCTTACCGTTTTCTTTTTGCCCGGACCTTATTTTAAGCATCGGACGCTATTAGATTTGAATGGGAGTTTTTTTGGGAGTTTTTTCGGGTCTGGCGAACGGGAGTTTTTCAAGGTGGCGACGGAAAAGAGGCTGACGGCGAAGCTGATCGAAGGATTGACAAAGGCGGGCGACTATAATGACGGCGGCGGGCTGCTCTTGCAAATCGTCGACGGCGTCGAGGGCGGATTAAGACGGAGTTGGCTCTATCGATACAAGAGTCCGGTGACGCGCAAAGAGCGCTGCATGGGCCTCGGCCCTTTGGCCCGCGTCAAGCTCGCCGACGCCCGCAAACGGCGCGACGCGGCCCGCGCGATCGTCGACGGCGGCGGCGATCCGTTGATCGAAAAGCGCGCGCTGCGCGAAGCGGAAGCCGAAAAGACCTTCGATCAATGCGCGCTCGCCTTCGTCGACGCCAATAAGGCGACATGGTCCGAGTCGCATCGGCGTCAGTTCATCAACTCGCTGCGCGATTACGCCTCGCCGGTTTTCGGGAGCCTGCCGACGTCGGCCATCGATACGACTTTGGTCTGCCGCGTGCTGGAGCCGATTTGGACGGAAAAGCACGTCACGGCGGGGCGCATTCGCAACCGCATCGAGACGGTGCTCGATTACGCCAAGGCCAAGGGTTATCGGACCGGCGAGAATCCGGCGACGTGGCGCGGCCATTTGTCCAATATCCTGCCGGCGCAAAAGCGGCTGGCGCGGCCGAAGCATATGGCGGCGATGCCCTATGCCGACGTTTCGGCGTTCTATGCGGGCGTCGACGATTTGGCCGATCCTGTTCCGGCCGCCGCGTTGCGATTCATCGTGCTGACGGCGGCGCGCGGCGGCGAGGCGATCGGCGCGACATGGGATGAAATCAATTTCGACGATCGCGTTTGGAGCATCCCGGCGAGCCGCATGAAGAGCGCGCGCGAGCATCGCGTGCTATTGAGCCGTGAAGCGATCGACGTCCTGCGATCCATGCTGAAGATCCGGCGCAACGACTACGTGTTCCCCGGCGAGCGCGGCGCGGCGATCTGCGCGACGACTCTTCTGCAAACGCTGCGCCGGGCTGGAGTCAAAGGCGCGACGATTCATGGATTCAGAAGCAGTTTTCGCGATTGGGCGTCCGAAGAGACCGACGCGCGGCGCGAGGTCATCGAAGCCTGTGTGGCGCACGCCGTCGGCAATGCGACGGAACGCGCTTACAGGCGAACCGACGTGCTGGAGAAACGCCGGGCGTTGATGCAGCAATGGGCGGCGCATCTGACGGCGGCGCCGGGGCGCGCAATCAACGCCAAAAACCGCCCGGAATC
>DAITNE010000068.1:3850-7597 GCA_036834765.1 Methylocella sp. | reverse complement strand
GCGCTATTTCGGCGACCGCGAACTCGAGAATCCGCTCGGCGCCGTGCAGATGGGCCTGATCTACGTGAATCCGGAAGGGCCGAACGGCAAGCCGGATCCCGTTGCGGCGGCCCGGGATATCCGCGAGACGTTCAAACGCATGGCGATGAACGACGAGGAGACGGTCGCGCTGATCGCCGGCGGCCACACTTTCGGCAAGACCCACGGTGCCGCCGCCGCGACACATGTGGGCCCGGAGCCGGAAGGGGCCAGCATCGAGGAGCAAGGCCTCGGCTGGAAGAACAGCTTCGGCGCGGGCAAAGGCGCAGACGCGATCACCAGCGGCCTCGAAGTCATCTGGACGTCGACCCCGACGAGGTGGAGCAACAACTTCTTCTGGAACCTGTTCGGCTACGAATGGGAGCTGACCACAAGCCCGGCCGGCGCGTTTCAGTGGAAGCCGAAGAATGACGCAGGCGCCAATACGGTGCCGGACGCGCACGAGCCTTCGAAGCGTCATGCGCCGTCCATGCTGACGACGGACCTCGCCTTACGGCTCGACCCGGATTATGAAAAGATTTCGCGGCGCTTCTTCGAAAATCCCGATGCGTTCGCGGACGCTTTCGCGCGGGCGTGGTTCAAGCTGACTCACCGCGACATGGGTCCGATCGTGCGCTACCTGGGCCCGCTCGTTCCCAAGGAGACTCTGATCTGGCAGGACCCGATCCCGGCGTCGGATCATCCGCTGATCGGCGACGTGGACATCGCCGACCTGAAGGCGAAGATCCTCGCCTCGGGCCTCTCGGTTCCCGAGCTTGTCTCGACGGCCTGGGCCTCGGCCTCGACGTTCCGCGGCGGCGATAAGCGCGGCGGCGCGAACGGCGCCCGCATTCGTCTCGCGCCGCAGAAGGACTGGGACGTCAACCAGCCGGCTCAGCTGGCGAAGGTGCTGCAGACGCTCGAAGCGATCCAGAGGGAGTTCAACGCTTCACAAACCGACGGCAAGAAGGTCTCGCTCGCCGACCTTATCGTTCTCGGCGGCGGCGCGGCGATCGAGAAGGCTGCGAAGGACGCCGGGCAGGACGTGAAAGTCCCGTTCGCGCCGGGGCGCACGGACGCGTCGCAGGAGCAAACCGACGTCGACTCCTTCACGCCGCTCGAACCGACCGCCGACGGGTTCCGCAACTATTTGGTCGGCAAACAGCGCCTCAAAGCCGAGGAGCTGCTCGTGGATCGGACGCAATTGCTCACGCTGACGGCGCCGGAGATGACGGCTCTCGTCGGCGGCCTGCGCGTTCTGGGCGCCAACGCAGGAGGGTCCGCGCACGGCGTCTTCACCAGGACGCCGGGGACGCTGACAAACGACTTCTTCGTCAATCTGCTCGACATGGGCGCTGAATGGCAGCCGGCCGCCGGCGCCGAAGGCGTGTATGAAGGGCGCGACCGGAAGACGGGCGAGGTCAAATGGACCGCCACCCGCGCCGACCTGATCTTCGGGTCGCACTCGCAGCTTCGCGCGCTCGCGGAAGTCTATGCGTGCGCCGACTCGAAGGAGAAGTTTGCGAAAGACTTCGTGGCGGCGTGGAGCAAGGTGATGAACCTCGATCGCTTCGACCTCGTCGCCTGACTCTGCGCAAATTCTAAGCCGGAGCGGCGAGTCATCGCCGCTCCTTTTATTTGGGAGCCCCGCTCCGCGTCACGCGGCACCAAGGTCGCCGAACGGCAGCACCCGGAGCCGCTTGCCGGTCGCCGCGAAAACGGCGTTGGCGACGGCGGGACCGATCGGCGCAACGCCGGGTTCGCCGACGCCGGTCGGCGGCTCAGTGGACGGGACGATGTGCACTTCGACTTTCGGCATCGCGTCGATGCGCAGCACCTGATAGCCGTCGAAGTTGCTTTGCTCGACCTTGCCGTCCTTCAGCGTGATCGCGCCGTAGAGCGCGGCCCCGAGGCCGAAACCGATGCCGCCCTCCATCTGCGCCGTGATGATGTCGGGATTGATCGGCACGCCGCAATCGACGGCGCAGACGACGCGATCGACCTTGATCTTGCCGTCGGCGACCGTCACTTCCGCGACCTGTGCGACGTAAGTGCCGAACGCCACGGCCACCGCGATGCCGCGTCCTCTGCCTTTCGGCAGCGGCTCGCCCCACCCGGCTGCCTTCGCGGCCATCTCCAGCACGGCCTTGTGTCGCGGACTGTGGCCGAGCAGCGCCTGCCGGAACGCGAAGGGATCCTTGCCAGCTGCCGCCGCGACCTCATCGATAAAGGCTTCGACGGCATAGGCGGTGTGCGAACTGCCGACGACGCGCCACCAAAGAACCGGCACCCCGGTTTTAGCTGTCGTCAGCTCGACCGAAAGATTGGGGATGGCGTAAGGCAGATTGGCCGCCCCTTCCACCGACGTTCCGTCGACGCCGTCTTTCACCATGACCGCCTCGAAAGGCGTTCCCGCGGCGATCGACTGGCCGACGATGCGCTGGCGCCAGCCCGTCAGCGCGCCGCCCGCGTCGAGCGCAGCCTCGAGCTTGTGGACATAGGCCGGACGATAGCGGCCGCCCTGAATGTCGTCCTCGCGCGTCCATTGCAGCTTGACCGGAACGCCATTGGCGCCGAGCGCCTTGGCGACAGAAACCGCTTCGACGATATAGTCGGAGACGACGTTGGCCCGGCGCCCGAAACTTCCGCCGGCGTAGAGCGTGCTGATCTTGACCTGCTCCGGCTTCAGCCCGGCGACGCGCGCCGCATTCGCCTGGTCGATCGTCTGGAATTGGTCGCCCGCCCAGATTTCGCATCCATTCGCGTCGAGCTTGACGACGGCGTCGAGCGGCTCCATCGGCGCATGGGCGAGATAAGGAAATTCGAAGCTGGCGACAACGGTCTTCGCCGCGCTCTTGAGGGCGCCGGCGACATCGCCCTCGACCCGCGCGGGCTTGCCCGGCTCTTCGGCGAGGCCGCGATATTCCGCGAGGATCGCGGCGGAGCTTCGCTTCTCCGCTTTTGAATCGTCCCATGCGACTTTCAGCGCATCGCGGCCCTGTTTCGCCGCCCAGAAACCCTTGGCGACCACGGCGACGCCGGCCGGAACCTCTACGACATCGATCACTCCGGGAACAGCTTTCGCCGGCGCGGCGTCGAATGAGGCGACCGCCCCGCCAAACAGCGGCGGTCGCTTGATGAGCGCCACGAGCATTCCGGGGAAAGCGACGTCGATGGTGAATTGCGCCGTGCCGTCGGTCTTCGCCGGCACGTCGACGCGGGGCGACCTGGCGCCGATCAGGGTAAAATCCTTGGGGTCCTTCAGCACGACCTTGCCCGGCACCGGAAGGAGCGCCGCCTGCGTCGCGAGAGCGCCAAATGTCGCCTCGCGTTTGCTCGCGGCGTGGCGGACGACGCCGCGCGCGACCATTATCTCGTCAGCCGGCGCACCCCATTGCGCCGCTGCGGCGGCGACAAGCATCGCGCGCGCCATGGCGCCCGCCTCACGCATTTGCATCCAGGAATTGGGCATGGCGCTGCTGCCGCCCGTGCCCTGGATCTTGAAGGCGAGATTGGCGTAGCGCGTCACGTCGGCGGGCGCGCTTTCGACCCGGACCTGACTCCAGTCGGCGTCAAGTTCGTCGGCGAGGATTGTGGCGAGTCCGGTATAGGCGCCCTGTCCCATCTCAACATGCTTCGAGATGATGGTGACGCTGTTGTCGGTTCCGATCCTCAGGAAGGCGTTTGGTGCGAAATCGGCCGCGGCGTCTTGAGCCGCCGATACGTCTT
>DAITNE010000068.1:0-3840 GCA_036834765.1 Methylocella sp. | reverse complement strand
GGCGAAGCCGCGCCGCTGCGGCAAGGCGAGGGTGAAGGCGATGGTGAAGCCGCTCGCGGCGGCGCCCTTCAGCACCGTGCGCCGGCTCGGCGAGGGCGGAATCTTCGTGATTGCGTTCATGCCCTCAGCCCTCCAGCGTGCGAGCGGCCGCGTGGATCGCGGCGCGGATGCGGACATAGGTCGCGCAGCGGCAGATGTTGCCCCGCATCGCCTCGTCGATATCGGCGTCGGTCGGCTTGGCATTCTGCTCCAGCAAGGCCGTCGCGGACATGATCTGGCCCGACTGGCAATAGCCGCATTGCGGAACCTGCAGCTCGATCCACGCGGCCTGCACCGCCTTGGCGGGCTTGCTTGAAAGCCCCTCGATGGTGCGCACGTGCTGGCCTTTGACGGATTCGAGCGGAGTCACGCAAGAACGGGTCGGCTGTCCCTCGATCTGCACCGTGCAGGCGCCGCATTGCGCCGCGCCGCAGCCGAATTTGGTGCCCGTGAGCCCGGCGACTTCGCGGATCGCCCACAGCAAGGGCATGTCCGGATCTGCGTCGAGGGCGATGTCTTTATCGTTGAGCGTGAATGACACGGTCATAAACCTGTCTCCAAAGCTTGAAGAAAGAAAAAAGTCGGGACGGGTTCGAGGAGAGGCGGCCTTGGCGCCAGCATTTCAGCGCCGCGCGCCGCCTTGTCCGTCCATCGCACCGAAGGCGCATTCCCCGGCGCGGCACCCCTCGCGGCATGATCCGCGGGGCGCCTGGGCGCGTTTCAAAGAGTGTTCATTGAACGAGAATCGCTAACGCTCCTTTGCTTCACATGGCGAGCGATCTTGTCCGGCGGGTCCGCCTTCTCTCGATCCGCTAAAGGTTAGCCAATCCGCGCGGCTAGCGCCAGTCGGCGGCCCGTCACGAACGGTTGATGGCCGCGCCGCCTCGTCGCGCTCAATCCGCCGTGCGCGCTGGCGAGAAATCCCCCATCCAGCGCGAAAGCTCCCTGAAATCCTGACGCAGCTGCTCGAAGGCGAAGCCGAGGCCGAACAAGCGCTCCACATCATCGCCCGAGAGCTTCCGCGTCAGACCTTCCGCGCGCATTGCGGCGATTTCGGCGTCATAGGCGGCGACGGCCTTTTCGAAGCGGGCGAGACCGGGCGCTTCGTCCGCGGACAACGCCGCGGCGCTCTCCTCGGCGAATTCGGCGGCGCTCCGCGCGATTTCGTTGATCCAAGGATAGAGCCGCTTGCGAAATTCATCGGGGAGCGGCTCGGCGACGGCGCGCCCAATGATGACGAGATCGTGGCGCAGGCGCAGCATCGTGCGCAGCAGCGGCGTCAAATTCGGCTCCGCGCGCAGATAGGGCACGCGCTCGCGCCGCGCCTCGTCGGCGATGGTTTCCAGCCGGACGAAGGCGGGACCGAGGCCGCTCTGTATCTCGTGGAGCTTCACGACGTCGAGGGGCTCCGCGCAGCCGGCGAGGAGCCTTCGCAGCGCCGCCGCCATCAGCCGCAGCATCTGCGCCGCGGCCTCGACGCCAAGATTTTGCGCGCGGGACGGCAGGACGAAAAACGAGACGAAAAGCGCCGTCACGCCGCCGAGGCCGACTTCGATGACGCGGTAGAACGCGGATTGCAGCGGCGAGGCGTGGGTGATCGTCGGAGCCAGCAGCACCATCACGGCGGTGAAGGGCGCGACGCTGAGGCGCGGCCAGATCGCCCCCAGAAAGGCGAGTGGCGCGATGGAGAGGGTGAGAACGATCAGGAACTGGAGTTCGGTCTGATGCGGCACAAAGGCGGAGACGAGCCCGCTGTAGACCGCGCCGCCGACCGTGCCGAAAAAATAGTCGACGGCGGTCTTCAGCGACTTGCCAAGGCTTAGTTGCGACATCACGACGGCCGTCAGCACCGTCCACAGCACCTGCGGCACGTTCAGCAAAAGCGACAGCACATAGGTCAAGAGCGTCGCGACGGTCACCCGCACGGCGAGGCGCAGCTCCACGCGATGGGTCCGGTAGGCGGTCAGCAGCCAACGCCAGGCTTTTGCGTAAGGTTTCGACGGAGCTTGCGAGATTGCGTTCATTCCATCAGGAGGTTCGGTCAGAACGTAAGGGCGGGTCAGGGTAATGGAGCCGGCGCAAAAAGAACATCCTTCTCCGGCGCACACGGAAGATTCGTCAAAAGGCCTCCGACATTGCGATGACGTCCGCCCAAGCCCGCGCCCGGCGGGGCCAGGCGAAATCGCGGTTCCATGGCAAGTGGCCAAAAAGGATCGTCGGAACGCCGGCGTCGGCGGCGCGCTTGATCTGCCGCGCGTTGTCGTCGATCAGCAACCTTGCGCCGACGGCGCGCAGCGCCTTCACCTTGTCCGGATGATGCCCGACCGAGTGGACCGCCGCAAAGACTCCGGGGAAAAGACGCTCGACCAGCGCATTGGTCACCGCCGCCGCCTCCGGTTTGCGGGCGGTGACGACGACAAGCTCGAATCCGGCGTCCTTCAGGCTGCGGCAGGCTTCGGGCGCGCCTGCCACCGCGGCGATTTTCTGATGCGCCTGCGCATCATAAAAACCATTGACGATCTCGCTTGTCTGCTTCTCGTCAGCGCCGAGCTGATAGGTCGAGAGCCGCGCCTCGTCGACGCGATAGCCACGGCTCTCCTCGATCCAGTCGAGCAATGTGGCGATGGTGTCGACAAGCGTGTCGTCGAGGTCGAGGGCGATCGTCTTCATCAAGCTTCCTTTAAGGGCATTTGCGCGCGAAGGGGAACCCGGTTCGCGTTAAGAAAATGCGACAAAACAAAAGGTTGGAGCTGTTTTCCGGGGTCCGTTGGATCGGAAAGCGCTCTCGCCGGCCCCGGCGGGTTTCGGAGCCTTCCGATAACCCGTTTCGCCGAACAGGATGATGACATAATGGCGAAAGGGAAAACAACGGACCGCTTGCGGCGGTCCCGCGACCTGATCATGACGTTCGCGGCGCGGGGGCGGCGGCAGGCCGCAGGGGTGGGGATGCGGAACTGGCTTTGAGTTGAAGCCTGCGCCGGAAAAATGGTGTAAAAGATTGTCGCCGCGACAGCCAAAGCGGCTTGGGGGGACGGCGCAGGTTTCCGTTCTCGCTGAGGTTGTGCGACGCTTTCGCACCAGCCAACGGGCGGCACCGGCGTCGGACGGTTCATTCGAACGAAAGCGATCTGCAATGCTTGGCATCAGCGCGCTCGATCTCGCCCGCATCCAGTTCGGCTTCACGGTCTCCTTCCACATCATCTTCCCGGCGACCACCATCGGACTGGCGAGCTACCTCGCCGTGCTGGAAGGGCTGTGGCTATGGAGGAAGGACAGGGTCTACCGCGATCTCTATCATTTCTGGGTGAAGATCTTCGCCGTGACCTTCGCCATGGGCGTCGTCTCCGGATTGGTCATGGCCTATCAGTTCGGCACCAACTGGAGCTATTTTTCGAATTTCGCCGGCGGCGTCACCGGCCCCTTGCTCGCCTATGAGGTGTTGACCGCCTTCTTCCTCGAAGCCGGCTTTCTCGGCGTCGCTTTGTTCGGTTGGAACAAGGTCGGGCCGGAGCTGCATTTCTTCGCCACGCTGATGGTGGCGCTTGGCACCCTCGTTTCGGCGACCTGGATTCTCGCCTCGAACAGCTGGATGCAGACCCCCGCGGGCTTCGACATCGAGGGCGGGCGCGTCGTTCCGGTCGACTGGCTGGCGGTAATCTTCAACCCCTCCTTTCCCTATCGCCTCGTCCATATGACGATTGCGGCCTATCTCGCGACCGCCCTGTTCGTCGGCGCCTCGGGCGCCTGGCATCTCCTGAAGGGGAACAACACCGCGAGGGCGCGGACGATGCTGTCTATGGC
>DAITNE010000067.1:0-7619 GCA_036834765.1 Methylocella sp. | reverse complement strand
TCCTCCGCATAAATCGCGACCGTGCGAATGCCGAGCTCCGTCGCCGCGCGGAATACGCGGATCGTGATTTCGGACCGGTTGGCGACCAATAGACGACGAATTCGGGCCATGGATGCTCGCTATTGTTTGGAATTCAAGCGGTCCCGCCTTTGCATGGCCTTCGGGGGATGGCTTAGGTCAGGACCGCGGTCATTTAGACGCAAGGCGAGATGATTGTCATCGAGGATTGGGCGAATGCCGGGATTAATCGGCCTCAAGCGCATTCTAAGCAAAAAATGGGCCTTCATGACGTTTTGCATTGGCGCGCGTGAGGCTCTTCCTGAGCCCGCGCGCGAGGGGCGCGGAGCCGCGCCGCTTGACGGCGAACTCTGTTTTGGCGCGGTGATGAAGCGTCGCCGGGCTGATCCTCGGTCGCCCAGGAGCGGCGTGCTGATGCGGGCCTTTTTCGGCGCACTTGCGCTCGGCTGCGCCTCAGCGGCCCGAGCGGACGAAGGCTGCGCGAGCGTCCCGCCACCCGCCGATCCTGGTGGCCGCGGGAATCTGGCGGCCGGGACTGGCCGCGTCAAGACCGTCAGCGAGCGACTGGAGTTGACGCTGGAGGATGGGCGGCTGCTTAAGGTGTCCGGTCTCGACCCGCCGCGTCCGACCCCCGACAACCCGGATCTCGACATCGATTCGAGCGTGAAACTGGCTGGCTGGGTTGTCGGCAAGGACGTCGCCTTTCGCCTTCTGGACGCGCGGCCGGATCGCTGGGGACGCCTCGCCGCCGAGGTTTTCGCGCCGATGGACGCTTCGACATCGCCCGCACGGCCGCTCGCGCAAACCGCAATCGAGGCGGGTCTCGCACGTTTCGAGCCCGGCGCCGCCGCGCGCCCATGCCGCACGGAGCTTCTCGCCGCCGAAGCCCGCGCCAGAGCCGCCGCGCTTGGCCTTTGGGCCGATCCGTATTATGCGATTATCGCCGCCAGCTACCACGGCGCCTTCGCCGAGAGGGCAGGAACGTCCGTCGTCGTCGAAGGCCGCGTGATCGGCGTCGATCAGGGCGCATATCGCACCATGCTCCTATTCGGACCGCGCCGGGGATGGGATTTTTCGGTCACGATATTGCAACGCAACACAAAGATATTCAGCGCCGCCGAATTCGATTTCAACAGCTTCAAGGGCCGCATGATACGCGTGCGCGGCCTTTTGGACATGCGGTTCGGGCCGCAGGTCAAGGTCTCCAATCCGGATGAGATCGAAGCGATTACACAGGAAAGAGACGAAGCCGGGCCCGATTCGGCCCCGCGGCGTTGAGACAGGTCTTCGTCGCGCAATGAAGCTTTTCGCGGATATAGCCTGCTTGCCGCGGGCGATCGCCCGGCGCCCCGCGAAAGGCGCATGCGTGCTGGCCGCCGCGGTGGCCGCGTCCCTTGCGCTCGCCGGCTGCGCCTCGATCGAGCCGCAGGGCGACCAGTCATTCAAAATGGAGGCACCGCCGCTGCCGCCGCGCCCCCCCGCCACCGAAAACAAGGCGTCGGCGGAGCACAACCGCATGGTCGCGCTGTTCGACGGCGAATATAAGGACCCGGCCGCCGAATTCTACCTTAACGACATTCTGAGCAAGCTCGCCAAGGCCGAAGATCAGCCGGGCGACCCTTACAAGGTGACGATCCTCGATTCGCCGATCGTCAACGCGTTCGCCCTGCCCCCGCGCGATCTCTTCATCACCCGCGGCCTTTTGGCGCTCGCCAATGACGGCTCCGAGGTCGCCGCCGTGATGGCGCATGAGATCGCCCATCTCACCGAAAAGCACGCCGTACGGCGGGAGGAGGAGGAAAAGCGGGCGGCGGTCATCAGCCAGGCGGCGAGCGTCATTCAGAACAAGCAGAAAGGCGAGGAGATTCAGGCGATCGAGCGCCGCACCATCGCGACCTTCTCGCGCCAGCAGGAACTCGACGCGGATCAGATCGGCATCAAGGTGACCGCAAAGGCGGGCTTTGATCCTTACGGCGCCTCCCGCTTCCTCGCCGCCCTCGGCCGCTCCGCGGCGATGCGCACGTCACTGATTGGCCAGAACGCCAGCGCCGACAGGCCCGATATTCTGGCGACGCACCCCTCGACGCCGGAGCGCGTCGCGCAGGCGATCGCGGTCGCCCGCCAGATCGGCGCGCCGGGAATCGGCGTCGCCGACAGAGCGCCCTATCTCGCCGCGATCGACGGCATGATTTTCGGCGACAGCCCCACGGAAGGCTCGGTCCGCGGCCGAAAATTCCTGCATGCGCGCCTCGGCTTCGCTTTTCTTGCGCCCGATGGATTTACCCTCGAGAGCGCGACGAAAGCGCTGCTCGGCGTCTCGGCGAACGGCAACGAAGCGCTTCGCCTCGACAGCGTCAAGGCGCCGCCGGGCATGTCGCTCGAGGCCTACATGGCCTCCGACTGGATCGACGGCCTGTTGCAGAGCTCAATCGAGTCGATCGACGTCAACGGCGCGCCGACGGTGATCGCGAGCGCGCGGGCCGGCGAATGGAACTTTCGACTCGCCGTGATTCGCTTCGAGCCGTCCGAAATCTACCGCTTGATCTTCGCGACGCGCGCGCTGACAGACGATAGCGAAAAGCGGTTTCGCGCAGCGCTCGAATCGTTCCACCGCGCGACGCCGGAAGAGATTCGCGCGGTTCATCCGCAGCGCATCAAGATCGTGACGGCGAACGCCGGCGAAAGTCCAGGCGATCTGGCGACGAAGATGGCGGTGCCGGACCGGCAGCTCGACTTCTTCCTGCTGATCAACGGGCTTGAGGCCAACGCCGCGCTGCAGGCCGGCGAGAACTACAAGATCGTCGTCGAGGAGCAATAGGCGCCGCGGATCGGCCCCTTTCGCCTCTTTTATCGCGTCAGAGGCGCCGGGCCGGATTGATTTTGGCCGTCGCTGGGATAGCATCCCAGGCGCGTCAATTAAAATCGTCTTTAAGAACGCGATTCGGAGGAGACCCCCATGCGCCCTGTTTGGCTTCTTCTCCTTATTCCCTACATCGGGCTGCTGTGGATCCCTTTTTATAATCGGCTGGCTCCTGATCTATTCGGCTTCCCGTTTTTCTACTGGTACCAGCTGCTTTTCGTGCCGATCACCTCGCTGCTGATCTATCTCGTTTATCGGCAGGTGCGCGATGGGCGCTGAGATCGACTATCCGGCCCTCGCCGTCTTTCTGTTTTTCTTCATTCTCGTCACCGTCATGGGCTTCGTGGCGGCGCACTGGCGCCGGCCCAAAACCCTCGCCCATATCGACGAATGGGGCCTCGGCGGGCGCCAGTTCGGCACATGGATCACCTGGTTCCTTGTCGGCGGCGACTTTTACACCGCCTATACTGTCATCGCCGTGCCGGCGCTTGTCTACGCAGTCGGCGCGTTCGGCTTCTTCGCCCTGCCCTATACCATCATCGTGTTTCCGTTCGTCTTCGCGGTCATGCCGTTGCTCTGGAAGGTCGCGAGGGACAATGGTTACGTCACCGCCGCCGACGTCGTGCATGGCCGCTACAATTCGCGCTGGCTCGAAATCGCCGTGGCCGTGACCGGCGTCATCGCGACGATGCCCTATATCGCGCTGCAGCTGATCGGCATGGCGGCTGCGATCCACGCGCTTGGCATTCCGGGCGAAATTCCGCTGATCGCGGCGTTCCTCGTGCTCGCCGTCTACACCTATTCCTCGGGCCTTCGCGCACCCGCGCTGATCGCGTTCGTCAAGGACGCGATGATCTATATCGTGGTATTTGCGGCGATCGCTTTGATCCCGCTGAAGCTTGGCGGCTATCACGCCGTGTTCGACGCCGCCGACGCGGCTTTCAAGGCCAAGGGATCGGGCGGCATATTGCTGGCGCCGAGCCAATACGTCGCCTATGCGAGCCTTGCATTCGGCTCGGCGATGGCCGCCTTCATGTATCCGCACACGCTGACCGCGATATTCGCAAGTTCCGGCGCGGATACGATCCGCAGGAATGCGATGTTGCTGCCGGCCTATACGCTGCTGCTCGGCCTGCTCGCTCTTCTCGGCTACATGGGCCATGCGGCGGGCCTCAAGCTGACCAACAACAACGACGTCGTTCCGCTGCTGTTCAAGACCCTGTTTCCGGGCTGGTTCGCCGGCTTCGCCTTCGCCGCGATCGTGATCGGCGCGCTGGTTCCGGCGGCGGTGATGAGCATCGGCGCATCGAACCTCTTCACCCGCAATTTCTGGAAGGCCTATGTTAATCCCGACATCACGCCCGCGGGCGAGGCGAAAGTCGCCAAGATCACCTCAACCTTCGTCAAGATCGGCGCGCTGCTAGTGATCCTTTTCCTGCCGACCCAATTCGCGCTCGATCTGCAATTGCTCGGCGGCCTCTGGATCCTCCAGACCTTTCCGGCGCTGATCTTCGGCTTGTTCACAAATTGGTTCCGCGCGCCGGGCCTCCTCGCCGGCTGGGCGACCGGATTTTTGGGCGGCACGGCGCTCGCCTGGCTCGACAATTTCAAGCCCCTGCATGCGTTCTCCTACGACGGCTCCAAATTCGCCGTTTACTCCGGACTGCTGGCGCTCGCCGCCAATATTCTGGTCGCAATTCTGGTGACGGCTCTCGCGCGGGCCCGCGAAAAAGCGGCGCCTCAATAAGTGGCGCACCGCTGGCGTCGCCGACGGTCGAGCGCGGCCGGCAAGCTGGCGCAGGGCTGTTCCAGACGTGACCACGATGCAAATCGCTTCAGCGGCAAGGCGCGAATTTGTGCGTCGAATTGATGCTCCGGCGCGGGAATGGCGCTCGATTGGCATTCACCTCAAGACATGCTTCTGTATAATATGATGATTCAAAGGAGCGCCAGAAAATGGACAAATTCGATCGCCCGCGCGAAATTATCGAGTTCTGCCTGAAGCCGCTTAATCTCCCGACCGATTCGGTTGAATATAAGGACGCCTATCGCAGGCTTGAGCATGTGATCAAAACCTATCAGTTGATGATCATCAAAGAGAAAATGCCGGTCGCGGTCGACTTTTCCAAGATGAAGACCATCACGATCAATGAATCCGCGCATGGCGACGACTGAAGCGGCGCCGCCCGCGCAAGGTCCACGCGCAAGAGTTCGATGGAAGGGGTTGCGCAACAGCGGCTGCGCAATGCTGCGGCCGGGCGCAGCGAACATTCTCGCGCGGCGCGCAACCGATCGGTCTGTTCCGGGGTTCCCGCTCCCATCGGCCTGAAAAGCCGTTTTGGACTTGGCGGAGCGGAACCAGATGGATCATTCCGGGCAAACATCGCCGTCGCGTGAGCTGACCTGCCGGTGCTGCATCGTTGGCGGCGGCCCCGCCGGGGTGATGCTTGGCTTCCTGTTCGCCCGCGCCGGCATCGATGTGATCGTCATCGAGAAGCATGCGGATTTCCTTCGCGATTTTCGCGGCGACACCATCCACCCCTCAACGCTCGAAGCCCTGAACGATCTGGGTCTCCTCGACGAATTCCTCAAATTGCCGCATCAGGAAGCCCGCCAGATCGAAGGCCGGATCGGCGACGTCACCGTCCCTATCGCCGATTTTTCGCATTTGCCGACGCATGCGAAATTCATCGCCTTCATGCCGCAATGGGATTTTCTCAATTTTCTAGCCCGCAAAGCCGCGCTCTACCCGAAATTCCGCCTTTTGATGTCGACGGAGGCCGTGGGCCTCCTGAAGGAAGGGGCGCGAGTTGCGGGCGTCTTGGCGAAAACCGGCGACGGCGCGCTGACGATCCGAGCGGATCTCACCATCGGGGCGGACGGCCGCCATTCCATCGTGCGGGAGGAGGCTGGGCTGAAGCCGCAAAACATAGGCGCGCCGATGGATGTGCTCTGGTTTAGAGTATCCCGCGGCGCCGAAGATCCGAGCGAGACCTTCGGCCGGGTCGACGCTGGCCAGATACTGGTCCTCATCAACCGCGGCGCGCATTGGCAATGCGGCTATGTGATCGCCAAGGGCTCCGCGGACGCTCTCAAGGCTGCTGGCATCGAGGCCTTGCGCGCGAAGATCGCGGCGCTCGCGCCATTTCTGCGGGACCGCCTGGGCGAACTTGCGAGCGTCGACGACGCCAAGCTTTTGAGCGTCGCCGTCGATCGCCTGCCGCTCTGGCATAAACCGGGCCTTTTGTGCATCGGCGACTGCGCGCACGCCATGTCCCCGGTCGGCGGCGTCGGCATCAATCTCGCGATCCAGGACGCCATCGCGGCGGCCAACCTCCTCTCGACGCCTTTGCTGAGCCAGCCCCGGCCGCCGGACGAAATTCTCGCCCGCGTCCAGGCGCGGCGGGAATTCCCGGCCAAAGCCACGCAAGCCGTGCAGGTTTTCATCCAGAACAGGGTGATTTCCCGCGTGCTCGCCGACGCCGGCAGCAAGATGCGGCCTGCGGCCCCGCTGCGTCTTTTGATCCTCTTTCCATGGCTGCGGCGTTTGCCCGCACGGCTCATCGGGCTTGGCGTCAGGCCCGAGCGGATCAGGTCGCCCTCGCTTGCATCGACGCCGCCCCGGACCTGACGATTTTCCCCAATAACGAGGATCGATCAGGCTCGCGCCATAATCTGGCTGCACGGTTGCTGCAATGTCCGTGCTTGAACATGGCGCGTAGGATTTGCGCCAGCGGGGATGATCAGGATAAGTGAAGCAGCAAAAAAGCGGGTAAACTGACCCGCAACGACTGTTTCGACTCTGTCAAGCTCAAGCAAATGCCAAGCGTCATGGACCTCAAAAGCCACAGCCCAGCGCTCTTGCCCTCAGCCCGATGCGGGCGCGCGAGATGGCGCGCGTCGGCCCTGGTCATCGCCGCCCTATTTATGGCCGCGCTGGATTGCCTCGCTGCAGGGCGCGCCGCCGCCGCTCCCTCGCTGCTCATTGATGCGGATTCAGGCGCGGTGCTCTATGAGGATCATGCGACGCAACCCTGGTTTCCCGCTTCGCTCACCAAATTGATGACGGTCTATGTCGCGCTAAAAGCGGTGCGCGATCATCGCTTGGCGCCCGACGCGCCTCTCCTCGTCTCGGCGCGGGCGAGCGCCATGCCGCCGTCCAAAATGGGTTTTCGCCCCGGCACATACGTGCCGCTCGACGCCGCCCTGAAGATCTTGATGGTGAAATCGGCCAATGACGTCGCCATTACCGTCGCCGAAGGCGTTTCGGGATCGGTCGAGGCGTTCGCCGCCGAAATGAACGCCGCCGCCGCCGAACTCGGCATGCAGCAGTCGCATTTCGTCAATCCGAACGGCCTGCCGGATCCGGCGCATTATTCCTCTGCGCGCGATTTTGCGATCCTCGCTCGCGCCCTCTACGCGACCTTCCCGGATCAGGCCGGCCTCTTCAGCATCGGGGCCATCGAGATCAACGGGCGGATCATCGCCAATCATAACAACCTGCTCGGGCGCTATCCGGGCGTCGACGGAATGAAGACAGGCTTTACCTGCGCGGCGGGCTTCAACGTCGTCGCCAGCGCAACGCAAGGCGGGCGAAGACTGATCGCCGTTATTCTCGGGGCCCCCAATGTCGCGCTTCGCACGATCAAGGCGGCGGCTCTGTTCGACCGTGGTTTCGCTGGAATCGACCGCGCTGCCGGCGCTTGTCGTTCAACACTACCTGAGAGAAGCGGGGGCCCAA
>DAITNE010000066.1:0-7623 GCA_036834765.1 Methylocella sp. | reverse complement strand
CCTCATTTGCGAGGGCGGCGTGGTCCGGCCCGACGACAGCGATGATCCGGTTGGCGCCGGCCTTGAGGAGGGCGGACAGCACATGGCCGAGCATGGACAACCCGGCGATCTTGTGCAGCGGCTTGGGTTTTGCCGACCGCATGCGCGTGCCCTCGCCGGCGGCGAGGACGATGGCGAGGCAGCTCCGGCCCGCAAAGGAAGGCGCAGGAGGGGTCGGGTCAGACGAAACAACGGGCATGAAGCAAATCTCTCCGCATTGACCTCAATCGCTGGCGCCGGCTGAGCCGAAGCATCAATTGCCACTTGACTATTAGGGTGCGCCGCACAAAAAACCCAGCCAAAAGCGTGCGGAACATCTTATCGGCGCCCCATTATGCGCTATAAGGTTGCATTCTCCTTTCCTTCAATCGACGGCGCGTCAAGCGCCGGACAGACAGGTTCATGGTCCAACGACGGGAGGTCCTGAAGCTTGCGTTCGGCGCCGTGGTGGGAGCGGTGGGCGTCGACGCGCGCGCCGATGGAGGCGCCCCGGCGCCGACGAGCTTTCCCCTCGGACCGCCGGCTCCTTTCGATCCGGCGATGGTGACCGATATGGCGAGAGGTCTCGCCAAGCAACCCTATAAGGCGCTGCCCGCCGATCTCCCCGAAGCGTTCAAGAGCCTCACCTACGATCAATACGTCGCCATCCACCTGCGCCCGGGCGCAACCCTCTGGGCGAACGACAATATCGGATTCGCGCTCGAACCCCTGCATCGCGGCTTTATCTTCTCGACGCCGATGCAAATCAATCTCGTCGCAGACGGCGAGGCGCGGCGCCTCACCTATGACGCCGCCCTGTTCGATTTTGGCAAGCTCGCGCGGCCGGCGAACCTCGGCGATATCGGCTTCTCCGGCTTTCGCGTCCTGGCGCCCGTCGAACAAGGCGGCTTCTTCGAACTGGCGGCGTTTCAGGGCGCGAGTTTTTTTCGCGCCGTGGGACAAGGCCAGGAGCCCGGCACGATGGCGCGGGCGCTCGCGATCAGGACGGCCGATCCGCGCGGCGAGGAATTTCCCGCGATTCGAAGCGTCTGGATCGAGCGCCCGACTCTCGCCGCCGACACGCTGGTCATTTACGCCATCATCGATTCGGAGAGCGTGACGGGCGCCTATCGCTTCACCCTGCGCCCGGGAGAGGCGACGCTCATCGATACGGAGTGCACGCTGTTCGCGCGGGCGACGCTCGATAATTACGGCATCGCCGCGATGAGCGCGACGCATCTGTCAGGCGCGATCGACAGGACCAGGATCGACGATCTCCGTCCGAACGTCAGCGAAATCGACGGGCTGCAGATGCTCACCGGCAAAGGCGAATGGCTCTGGCGGCCGGTCTCGAACCCGACCACGCTTCAGACATCGACCTTCATCGACGAAAACCCGCGCGGCTTCGGCTTCCTGGAGCGCGACCGCAATTTCGATGATTATCAAGATGACGATCAACACTGGGAGAACCGCCCGTCCCTGTGGATCGAGCCGATCGGCGACTGGTCTTTCGGCGGTGTGCAGCTCGTTGAAATTCCGACTGAATCCGACGTAAATGATAATATCGTCGCCTTTTGGCGGCCGAAGCAGCCGCTGAGCGCCGGCGCCGAAATCTCCTTCGCCTACCGGCAGTTCTGGTGCAAACTGCCGCCGGCACACCCGCCCTTTGCAACGGTCGTTTTGTCGCGCTCCGGACGAGGCTGGAGCGCGAAGCACCGCCGCTTTCTCGTCGAATTTGCGGGCGAGATTTTCGGCCAGGCTAAAGCCGACGAATTAAAACCGAACTTGAGCGTTTCGCCGGGATCCATCGTGTTCGTTCGAACGTTCCTCTCGGCGGACCAGGCGACCTACAGGGTGTTGTTCGAGATCGATCCGGGCGGAGAAAGCTTTTCCGAACTTCGCCTCGTCATCGAGGCGCAGGGCAAGCCGGTCAGCGAAACGTGGATTTATAGATGGACGCCGTGAGGAAACCGGAACCGGTGGTTCGGCATTTGCGTGCGCCCGACGCCGCGGGCGACGTCGGCGCGCCTTTTGCGTGCATGCCGCCTGAAGCGCCGCTTGCGATGCCGGCGCAAAGCCTGTCGAGGTTCGACCCCCGCGGCCGACGCAAGGACGCGCTGCGCCATCCCCGGCTTGGTACGCTGTTCGCGCGGCTGTTCGTTTTCGGCGGCGGCCTTGCGCTGACGGCTTACGGCGCAAACGAGATGTACCGGGTCGTCGCCGTCGGCGGGGTGACGCTGCTCGAATGGGCGCTGCTCATCCTGTTCATCGCCAATTTCTCCTGGATCGCGCTCGCCTTCACCAACGCCGTCGCCGGGCTTTTCTGGCTTTTGTTTTTCGCCCCGAGGGTGCCGGGGGCCCCCGCCTCGCTGCGCGAGCGCACCGCGATCGTGATGCCGATCTACAATGAGTCCCCGGCGCGGACCTTCGGTGCCTTGCAAGCGATGTTCGAAGACGTCGAGGCCTCTGGACTTTGCGGCTCGTTCGAGTGGTTCTTCCTCTCGGACACCACCGATCCCGACGTCTTCATCGCCGAGGAGCAGGCTTTCCTCTCCATGCGGCGAAGGCTCGGGACTGAGGCCAAGATCTATTACCGGCACCGGAGCAAAAACATCAACCGCAAGTCGGGCAACATTCAGGATTTCGTGACCCGCTGGGGCGGGCGCTTCGCGCATATGGTCGTGCTCGA
The DNA here is from genome assembly GCA_036834765.1 of Methylocella sp. Taxonomy (GTDB): domain Bacteria; phylum Pseudomonadota; class Alphaproteobacteria; order Rhizobiales; family Beijerinckiaceae; genus Methylocapsa. Next base: position 4,916 of record DAITNE010000066.1, on the reverse strand, counting down.
CGCCGACAGCCTGATGACGGGCGCGGCGATCGTCAGCCTCGCCGCAGCGATGGAGAACGACCCCGACGCCGGCATCATTCAGTCGCTTCCGCTGATCATCAATCGCAACACGCTTTTTGCGCGGGTGCAGCAGTTCGCCGCCCGGATTTATGGCCCCGTCATAGCGGCCGGGGTATCGCTCTGGTCAGGGCGCGAAGGCAATTACTGGGGCCACAACGCGATCATCCGCGTCGAAGCGTTCGCCGCGCATTGCGGCTTGCCGCCGCTGCGCGGACGCCCTCCCTTCGGCGGCCATATCCTCAGCCATGATTTCGTCGAGGCGGCCCTGATGCTGCGCGCCGGCTACGCAGTCTATATGCTGCCGACGCTGGGCGGCAGTTTCGAGGAGAGCCCGCCCTCTCTCATCGATCTTTCCGCGCGCGACCGCCGTTGGTGCCAGGGCAATTTGCAGCATCTGCGGGTCTTGCCGGCGAAAGGGCTGCGGCTCGTTTCGCGCCAGCATTTCATCACCGGCATCATGGCTTATGTCTCATCGCCACTATGGATGCTGCAGCTCTTCGTCGGCATCATGCTCGTCCTTCAGGCGAGTTACATACGGCCGGAATATTTCACCAGCGAATTCACCCTGTTTCCGGCCTGGCCGCGGTTTGATGCGGCGCGATCGCTGAGCCTTTTCGCCTTGACCATGACGATCTTGCTTCTGCCCAAGGCGTTCGGACTGCTTCTCGCTCTCTGTCAGGGCCGCACGCGGCGCGGCGGCGGCGGCGCGATCAGGCTTACGCTGTCGAGCCTGTTCGAGGTCACCATGTCGGCGCTGGTGGCGCCAAGCATGATGCTGATCCAGGCGGGGCACGTCATGCATTTCGTCTTCGGCTTCGACACCGGCTGGGATCCGCAGCGCCGCGACGACGGATCCATTCCCTTCAAGGCGATCGTCAGGCGCCACCGCTCCCATGTCGCGATGGGCGTCGTCACCCTGATCGCCGGCCTCCTCATCTCCCCTTCCCTCGTCGCCTGGATGTCGCCGACGATTCTCGGTCTCGTGCTGGCCATCTTCCTGTCCTGGTCGACCGGGCTTTTGAACGTCGGCCTCGCCTTCCGGCGCGCGGGACTCCTCGTCACGCCAGAGGAGCAAACGAGGCCGCCGCTCGTCGAGCGGGCCAACGAACTTGCGGAGGGGTTCGACCGCGAAGCCGCGCAGGAAACGGAGGGGCTCGCGGCCCTCTATGCGGATCGCAAACTCGCGGCTCTCCACATCGCCTGGCTGCCGGATGGCGATCGCCGCAGAACCGGCGAAATGACGGCCGATTGGGCGCTCGCCGAAGCCAAGCTGAATGAAGCCGAAACAATCGAAGAGGCGCTCGCCTGGCTTAAGCCAAAAGAGCGCATGGCGCTGCTTAAGGATCGCGCATTGATCGCGGATTTGTTGGCTCTGCCGCCCGCAAAGAGCGCCGCGGAGCCTCTGTCGTCGGTCGGCTGAGCCGATCGTCGGCGAATCCGGACTCGCGTGACGCCTTGGCGATCAAAAGGGCGATCAATCCGTGTTCGAGGCTTTTCGCCGGAGCGTCGCCTGCGCCGCGGCGAGCCTTGCGATCGGCACACGGAACGGCGAGCAGGAGACATAGTCGAGGCCGAGTTTTTCGCAAAATGCGATGGTGGCCGGATCGCCGCCGTGTTCGCCGCAAATCCCCAGCTTGATGCCGGGCCGCGCGGCGCGACTGCGTTCGACGCCAATTGCGACGAGTTCGCCGACGCCGTCCTGGTCGATCGTGACGAAGGGATCGGCGGGCAGAATCCCCAAAGCGACGTAACGGCCGAGAAACGAGCTGGCGTCATCGCGCGACAGCGCCATGCACGTCTGGGTCAGGTCATTGGTGCCAAATGAAAGAAACGCGGCGCTTTCGGCGATCTCGCCGGCGCGCAGGCTCGCGCGGGGCGTCTCGACCATAGTCCCGACCGTGTAGGGAACCGCTTGCCCAGTCTCCTCCGCGACAGTGCGCGCGATCGCATCGACTTTCGCCTTGATCAGGTCGAATTCGGGCTTGGCGATAATCAGCGGCGTCATGATCTCCGGCCGCACCAATTCGCCCGTCCGCCGCTTGACCTCGACGGCGGCCTCGAAAATCGCGCGCGCCTGCATCTCGGCGATTTCAGGAAAGGCGATGGCCAGCCGTGAGCCGCGAAAACCCAACATTGGATTGACTTCACGCAGATCGCCGAGCCGGCTGCGAATTTTTTCCGCCGGCACGCCGAGGGCCTCGGCGACCTCGTCGATCTCCGCCGCGGTTTGCGGCAGAAATTCATGCAAGGGCGGATCGAGCAGGCGGATCGTCACCGGCAGCCCGCCCATGATCTCGAACAACTCGATAAAATCGCCGCGCTGCATCGGCAACAGCTTTGCGAGGGCGGCGCGCCGGCCGGCAAGATCGTCGGCCAGGATCATCTGGCGCACGGCGGTCAGCCGATCGGTCTCGAAGAACATATGCTCGGTGCGGCAAAGGCCGATGCCGTCCGCGCCGAATTTCCGCGCCGCGCGCGCGTCCGGCGGCGTCTCCGCGTTGGCGCGCACCTGCATGCGCCGCACCTCGTCGGCCCATTTCATCAATATGGCGAATTCGCCCGAAAGTTCGGGCTGGCTCATCTCGATCGCGCCTTGAATCACCTCTCCGGTGGCGCCGTCCAAGGTCAGCATGTCGCCGCGCTTGAAGGTCAGGCCGGCGGCCGACATCGTCGCGTTGGCGTAATCGACGCGGATCGCGGCGGCGCCGGTGACGCACGGCTTGCCCATGCCGCGCGCGACGACCGCCGCATGCGACGTCATGCCGCCGCGCGTCGTCAGAACGCCTTCCGCCGCGTGCATGCCGTGGATGTCGTCCGGGCTCGTCTCGACGCGCACGAGGATGACCTTGCGGCCCATATTCTTCATCTGCTCGGCTTCGTCCGCCGTGAAGGCGATTTCGCCGCTCGCCGCTCCAGGCGACGCCGGCAGGCCGGTCGCGATGACCTTGCGCGTTGCGACGGGATCGATCGCCGGATGCAGCAGCTGGTCGAGCGAGGCGGGATCAACCCGCGCGATCGCCTCGTCGCGGGCGATCAGGCCCTCATGCGTCATGTCGACCGCGACGCGCAGCGCCGCGACGCTGGTGCGTTTGCCCGTGCGGGTCTGCAACATCCATAGCTTGCCGTTTTCGACGGTGAACTCCACGTCCTGCATGTCCCGGTAGTGACGTTCGAGCAGCTCTGTCGCGCGCACGAATTCGGCGAAGATGGCCGGCAGCGCGGTCTCCATCGAAGGCTGGTCAGACCCTGCCGCGCAACGGCTCGACTCGGTAATCGCGTTCGGCGTCCGAATGCCGGCGACGACATCCTCGCCCTGCGCATTGAGGAGGAATTCGCCATAGAGCTCCTTCGCCCCCGTCGATGGATTGCGGGTGAAGGCGACCCCGGTGGCAGACGTCGGGCCCATGTTGCCGAAGACCATAGCCTGCACATTGACGGCCGTGCCCCAGTTCGCCGGAATGCCGTGGATGCGCCGGTAGGTGATCGCGCGCGGCGTCAGCCATGAGCCGAATACGGCGGCGATGGCGCCCCATAATTGCTCCTTCTGCGCTTGCGGAAATGGCTTGCCGCTGGCCTCGACGACCTTGGCCTTGAAGGCGACGATTAGCTTTTCCCAATCTTCGGCGCCAAGTTCCGTATCGAGCGTGACGCCCCGCGCTTCCTTGTGATACTCGACCGCGTCTTCAAAATGGTGATGGCCGATGCCAAGCACGACGCTGGAATACATCTGGATGAAGCGACGATAGGAATCATAGGCGAAGCGCTCATCGCCCGAATTTCGCGCCAGCGCCCTGACGGTGACGTCGTTGAGGCCAAGGTTCAGCACCGTGTCCATCATGCCGGGCATCGACGCCCGCGCGCCCGATCGCACCGACAGCAGAAGCGGAGCCTCATTGTCGCCGAAGGCCTTGCCGGTCAGCCTTCCGATAAAGCCGAGCGCGGTTTCGACGTCGGCTGCGAGCTGGGGCGGAAACCCCCTTTCGTTCTCGTAAAAATAGGTGCAGACCTCGGTCGTGATCGTGAAGCCGGGCGGAACAGGGAGACCGAGATTGGCCATTTCGGCAAGGCCCGCGCCCTTGCCGCCCAGAAGATCGCGCATGTCGCTCGATCCCTCGGCCTTGCCTGCGCCGAACGTATAGACCCATTTGACCATTTTGGTCCTTTGCCCGGTCCTTTTGGCTGATCCTCTGCGAACGCCTCGCCATGGTCGCAGGCGACGTCTGGCGGGAAGCGCTCCGAGGGCCGCCGAATGTCCCAAACCGGCCAGATAGACGCCGGGGCGTGTTGCGAAGCGGATGACGTTACGATCGGGATAATTATCAGGATAGATCAAAACGGAACAGCGGCGAGAGTCACGCCCGACGCACGCCGGTCGGAACAAACTGTGACCCGAAGGCCGCGGCCACGAACGAAATGTCCGGCGAACCGCCGTTTTCGTTGCGGCGCCAAAAGTAGTTGGTTATTCCTCTTTTGAAGGGGTTGGCAAGATCAAAATGGGCGAGATCGACGGTTGGCGGCGGCTCTTGTATGGATTTCGCATTTTCTTTAAGGCTGCGTGGCCCGGCTTCTCGTTTGCCGGGCGGCGCGGTTCAGATGTATCGAGACTGCGCGTGAAGAACATGAGGCGTTTGTGACGACTTATTCGACGACCCCCCTGCTCGACACGATCCTGTCGCCCGCGGATTTGCGGCGGTTGCCTGAGTCCGACCTCGCGCAGGTGGCGAGCGAACTGCGTTCCGAGACGATCAGCGCCGTTTCGGTGTCGCTCACGAACCGTTTCCGAAGAACGGAAGCGGCTTTACAATGGCCGGGATCCCTTCGCCGCCATGGAGTATTCGCAGCGAAGTACCCGGCTC
>DAITNE010000065.1:0-7650 GCA_036834765.1 Methylocella sp. | reverse complement strand
CACTGCCCTCATGACCCTCCGCTCACTCGAGTGGAGGGTCTTCTGCTTCTGGCCCACCCTCACCCGCGACAGCGAGTGACCTCCCGGGTCGCGAACCTTCCCCGCTCAACGGGAACATCCGGCCCGCGCCGCAGCGGCAGGCCGCCGCGGCATGTGTCGCGGCCTGAACCGCGCATCCGGTGGCACTTGGCAAAAAGAGAGCTGCTCGGCTCCCGCATTGTCGCCGACCTTCGTCGATTGCGGCGCGCACAATCTCGTTTTCGCCAGCGTGTTCGCCCGCCTGTTGCGCCCGGACAGCAAAGGCGCCGCCGACCTCCTGGCGAAGCGCCTGCGCCGTTTCGGCGGCGATACGGCCGTGCTCGGCAAGGGCGAGCTGTTCTTTCCGGCTTAAGGGAGGTGTTTCACGTGAAACACCTTTTTGACCGGTCCAGCCCCTGAACCGGACGCTTCGCGGCGGCAATCCTACACCGCGGCGAGAGCGGCTCGTCCGATCGACTCAGTCGTCGTAGCGCACATAGGCGAAGCGCGGGTCTTTCTCGGGCGTTCCCTCGAGCGCGCCGCCGGCCTTGCCCGGCTGCCAGGACACCACCTCCTCGATCTTCTTCGCGAGTTCGAAATCCTTGTCGGTGATCCCGCGCGCATTGTGGTTCTTGAGCCGCACCTCGACCCAGGCGTAGGAAGCCGTGATGTCCGGATGGTGCCAGGCGGCTTCCGCCAGATGGCCGACCGTATTGATCACCATCAGCGTGCCTTTCCAGCTGTGCGTCCTGAATTTCCGGCGTATCCAGCCGACTTCCAAATGCCAATGCGGCAGGTCCTGCTTCAGCCGGGCTTCGATCTCCTCATCCGAATAGGTGCGTTCCTTTTTCTCATCGGTCATGGCGGACCTCCAAAATCCTATCGCCAGCCTCGCGTTACCGTCGTCGCATCGATTATGCGGGCGCCTCATTTCAGCATACAAGTTTCGACGCCTTTGTTCCAAACGTTGATGGGAATAATGCGAAGGCCGCGTTGGCGCTGCAAGCCGAGGCGCGGCCTTTGGCGAAGGACGACGAAACAGGCCGACGGCGCCCTGAAAAAAGCCCGAACGGCGCCGACGATGGCGAACCATGACGACAAGCATCAAAATCGGCGCGGACGACATCCTTCTCGTCGTCGACGTGCAAAACGACTTCTGCCCCGGCGGGCGGCTCGCGGTTCCGCGCGGCGATGAGGTCGTCGCGCCGATCAACGAGCTGGCCCGGCGGTTCGAACACGTCGTCCTGACGCAGGACTGGCATCCGCCCGGACATCGCTCCTTCGCATCGACCCATGGCCGCTCGCCCTATGAGACGATCGCGGCCCCCTATGGCCCGCAGATTCTCTGGCCGGACCACTGCGTTCAGGCGACGCATGGCGCGGCTCTGCACAGCGACCTGCGCATCCCGCACGCCCAACTCATTCTGCGCAAAGGATTCCGTCCGGGAATTGATTCCTATTCAGCCTTTTTCGAGAATGACCGGACGACGCCGACGGGCCTTGGCGGCTATTTGCGCGAGCGCGGATTTGAACGCATCTTTATCGCCGGCCTCGCCCTCGACTTCTGCGTGCGCTATTCGGCCGAGGATTCGCAAGCTCAAGGCTTCACGACGAATGTGGTCGATGACGCCTGCCGCGCGATTGACGTCGAGGGATCGGTCGAGGCCGCGCGCGGAAGCTTCGCCGAACGCCGCATCGAAACGCGGACGACCCGGTCTTTCGCCTAGATGGCCCATGTCTTCAACCGAGGCGCTTCGTGACTCCAATCATTTCCATCTCCAACCTGACCAAAATCTATGCATCCGGCTTCGAGGCGCTGAAGACGATCAACCTCGACATCCGCCGGGGCGAAATATTCGCCCTCCTCGGCCCAAATGGCGCGGGCAAGACGACGCTCATCAGCATCGTCTGCGGCATCGTCAACCCAACAAGCGGCGTCGTCCTCGCCGACGGCCATGACATCCTCAGCGACTATCGCGCGGCGCGCGAGAAGATCGGCCTCGTGCCGCAGGAGCTGGCGACGGACGCCTTCACCAGCGTCCTCGACAGCGTCCGCTTCAGTCGCGGCCTGTTCGGCAAGGCCCCCAATGCGGCCTTTATCGAAAAGCTGCTGCGCGATCTTTCGCTGTGGGACAAGAAGGACAACAGGATCATGACCCTGTCCGGCGGCATGAAGCGCCGCCTGATGATCGCCAAGGCGCTATCGCATGAGCCGCGCATCCTGTTCCTCGACGAGCCGACCGCCGGCGTCGACGTCGAGCTGCGCCGCGACATGTGGGCGATGGTGCGCGCGCTGCGCGAGACCGGCGTCACCATTATCCTGACCACCCATTACATCGAGGAAGCCGAGGAGATGGCCGACCGCGTCGGCGTCATCCGCAAGGGCGAGCTCATCCTCGTCGAGGACAAGAAAACATTGATGCACAAGCTCGGCGAGAAGCGCCTGACGCTCGCCCTGCGGGGCAGACTGGAGCGCATCCCCGACGAACTCAAACCGTTCAATCTGGGTCTCTCGGCGGATGGCCGGCAACTCGTCTACACCTTCGACCGCCAGGCGAACGAGACCGGCGTCGCGCCCCTGCTGCGCCGGCTCGCCGAACTTCAAATCGACATCAAGGATCTCGACACCAAGCAAAGTTCGCTCGAAGAGATCTTCGTCAGCCTCGTCAGGAAGCAGCCATGAATATCTACGCCATCCGCGCGATCTATCGCTTCGAGATGGGGCGCATGTGGCGCACGCTCCTGCAAAGCGTCGCCTCGCCGGTAATCTCGACATCGCTCTACTTCATCGTGTTCGGCGGCGCCGTCGGGTCGCATATGGCGACGATCGGCGGCGTCAGCTATGGCGCCTTTATTGTGCCGGGCCTCACCATGCTCTCGCTGCTGACGATCAGCGTCGCCAACGCCTCCTTCGGCATCTACTTCCCGCGCTTCGCCGGCACGATCTACGAGATTCTGTCGGCGCCGGCCTCGCCGTTTGACATCGTCTGCGGCTATGTCGGCGCCGCCGCCAGCAAGTCGATCCTGATCGGCCTCGTCATTTTGATCACGGCCCGCCTCTTCGTCGATTTCGATATCGTCCATCCGTTCTGGATGGCGAGTTTTTTAATCCTCACCGCCGTGGCCTTCAGCCTGCTCGGCTTCATCATCGGCATCTGGGCCGACGGGTTCGAGAAGCTGCAACTCGTGCCTCTTCTCATCGTGACGCCGCTGACCTTTCTCGGCGGAACGTTCTATTCGATCGACATGCTGCCGCCGTTCTGGCGAAACGTCACGCTCATCAATCCCGTGGTCTATCTCGTCAACGGATTTCGCTGGAGCTTTTTTGGAAAATCCGATGTCGCCGTCGGCGTCAGCCTCGGCATGACGCTCGTTTTCCTGGTTCTGTGCCTGATCGTCGTTAGCTGGATTTTCCGCACCGGATATCGGCTGCGCGCGTGATGGCGCCGCTTGGGGGTATTGTCTGAGCTTCAATTTCTTCTTTGCGTCAAAAGGAGACCTAACCAGCCTGTTGGGGGTCAAGATTCAAGAAAGCTGCACCACGCGGAAAGTGAAGTCCCCTGGGGGCGCGTCCCGCCATATGGCATTGCCATAAGGAACCCTTCCATGCCTGATGACCACAGAGTCTTGATGAACGCAAAAACACCTTGCTCGCAGAATTCATATTTGACGAGAAAAGATACCTTCGTCTTGCCAGGTTTAACTATTATGCAGCGCAGGGACTGCTTTGGGCGTCACTGGCTGCAGGTAGTCTTGCGGCGCTTCTTGGTCTCGTCCCACCCTTAGCCGCGGCGACCGAAAAATGGCAGCTGGGCCTAGTCTCTGCGCTGTCGGTGTTGTTCACAACTTTCAGTCAGCAAGTGGGATTTCATCAAAGGGCGAATTGGCACTATCGGAAAGTGCATCGAATCCGGACGTTGCGGAGGCAGTTACAATTCGAACTTCCTACGTCGCCGACCGCAGACGACATTGCCGCCGTCTCCAATGCACGATCGGCGATGGATTTAGAGATGTCAAACGAGTGGCAGGACAGGAAGTTGGCCAAGGAGCCATGAAGCAAGCGAAGTGTTTGTTGCACAAACCAAGACATGTGAAACGCGCAAAAAATGCCTATGCTGCACTCTCATCTTGCAAATTTAGCCCGCCGGAATGGCGCGGGGCGATCGCGACGCAGCGTGCAGCGGACGGCGATTACCGCTTCTAATCCTGTTCACCAAGAGTTTGGACATATGTTTTGCCGTACGGATAGAAGAGTTCCTTACGGCCTTGCTGCCACGCCGCTTTCACTTCGGGCGTTGTGATGTCCCAGTCCGGGCGACATTTCTTGGTGACGGCGCGTAGGTCCTGGCGGAGTTCCTCCAGCGTGGGGCGGCCCAAGAACCAGTAGCCATTGTAGATTTTGTAAATGACGAGATCGGGCTCAAGGACAATCACGTGCGGGATCATGGGATCGTTGACGGGATCAGTATATTCGGCGATGTCGAGATCTTTCTGAACGATGCGCCTCGCGTCGGAGAGAAAAGGCCAGTGGGCGCCGACTCCGCTGCGATATTCATTCGTCTGCGTGATGTTGTCGGTGCTGATCGTGACAAGCCGGCAATAGGCGACCTCGAGCTCGCGATGGAGTTCAACAAGCCCTTCGGCCTGCCGCCGGTCCTTAGGGCAGAAACCGCCGAGGCTGAGGACGAGGACCATCGGATGCTGTCCTTGCAGTTCGGAGAGCTTCCGGCGTTTCGCGGTGTGGTCGGTAAGCTCGTAGTCTGGGAAGCTAGCCCCTGGAACAATGTCGGATCGCATATCTGAGCCTCGGCCATTGCGTCCCGCACCTTCGGCTCTTCCAGCAGCCAAAACTCCTATGGCTAATCTTGGTTGCCCCGCCGTACCTTTAAATTTCTTGACGCGTCAATAATATCAAGTAGTTATCGCGCGTATTATTTAGGATCAAAGGTCGGGCCACCATCCTGCGATTTGCCGGCCGGGTAAATGTCCGCTTCGTTTCATGAGCAGAAATTCAATCTGAGACACGGCAAGCCCAAGGTTTTGAGGGCAGCTCAATAAAGTGTAGCTTGCGGCGCCCTCCAAGCGAGCGCCAGCGCATGCAGATCCTTCCCAACCGTTCCGGCCTTTTCCCGCTGGCGATTCTCTCCATCGTCGGCGGCGCCTGCGCCGGGCTCGTCTGCGGGCTGTTCCGCGTCGCGCTCGATGCGGCTGACCGGCTTCGCCTCGCCCTGCCCGCGATGTGGGGCGCCGACCCATTGAAGGGGTTGCTCCTCATGGTTGGCTGCGCCGCCGCGGCGACGGCGCTCAGCGCCTTTCTGGTGCGTCGCTTCTCGCCGGACGCGGCCGGCAGCGGCATTCCCCACGTCGAATCGGTGATCGCGGCGCAAACGCCTCCGGCGCCTTTCGCGCTCGTGCCGGTCAAATTCTTCGGCGGCATACTGGCGATCGGCTCCGGCCTCGCGCTCGGCCGCGAGGGGCCTTGCGTGCAGATGGGCGCGACGATCGCCTATTTCGTCGGCCATCGGCGTGACTGGCCTGACCGGCAGGCGCTACTCGCGGCGGGCGCGGGCGCGGGTCTCGCCGCCGCCTTCAACGCGCCCTTCGCCGGCACCGCTTTCGTGCTTGAGGAGCTGTTGCGCCGGTTCGAAACGCGCAACGCCATCGCGGCGCTCGGGGCCTCGATGAGCGCCATCGTCGTGGCGCGCATGTTCACGGGCGCGGCGCCCGATTTCGCGATTCCCCCGCTGCCTTACCCCAGCGCCGGCGACAATCTGCTCTGCCTTGGCCTTGGGCTTTTCGCCGGCCTGCTTGGCGCGATCTATAATCGCGTGCTGGTCGACGCACTCGATATCGCCGATGGCCTGAAGCGCATTCCCGTCGAACTGCGCGCGGGCCTCGTCGGAGCCGCCGTCGGCGCGCTGGCGTGGTTCGCGCCGGGGCTTGTCGGCGGCGGCGATCTTATGACGCAAAACCTTCTCAACGGCGCCACGCCCTTCGCCCTGCTGCCGCTGCTGTTCGCGATACGCCTGTTCCTGAGCTGCGCCTCCTATGCGGCGGGCACGCCCGGCGGCCTGTTCGCGCCGCTGCTTCTCCTTGGGGCGCAGATGGGTTTCTTCTTCGGCGCGCTCTTCTATCCGGACCTTCCCGCGCCGAATGTCCACGCGATCCTCTTCGCGGTCGTCGGCATGGCGGCCCTGTTCTCGGCCGTCGTGCGCGCGCCGCTTACCGGCATGATCCTCGTCACCGAAATGACGGGAAACTCGATCGAGCTTTTGCCGATGCTCGCCGCCTGCTTCACGGCGATGGCTATGGCGACGCTGCTCGGCGGCGCGCCGGTCTATGATTGGCTTAAAGAGCGCGCCTTGCACTTTCGCGCGGAGGACCCGGAGGGAAAAAAAGCGTAGGGCGCGCTTCCGATCGCTTCACAAGGAAAGGACGATGAAGACGACGCTCGCGACCGCCATGACGATCGCAGCGACCACGCCTCCGGCCGTCATCTGCCACGGCAGCACGAACTCCGCCATGATTTTCCGGTTGGTCGCGATCAGAAGCATCGCGGCCATCATTGGCGCGGCGAGAACGCCGTTGAGGACCGCGCTCCAATAGAGCGCCTTGATCGGATCGACGCCGACGAAGTTGAGCGCGAGGCCAATCAGGGTCGCCGCCGCAATGACGCCATAGAAGGCGCGCGCGTCCCTCAGCTTGTGGTCGAGGCCCTCGACCCAATTGAAAGTCTCGCAGACGGCGTAGGCCGCCGATCCGGCAAGCACCGGAATGGCCAACAGTCCCGTGCCGATGATGCCCAAGGCGAACAGAAAGAAGGTGAAAACGCCAGCGATCGGGCGCAGCGCCTCCGCCGCCTGCGCGGAGCTGTTGATGTCGGTTACGCCGTGGGCGTGCAGGGTCGCCGCCGTGGCGAGGACGATGAACAGCGAGATGAGGTTCGACAGCCCCATGCCGACCCAGGTGTCGATGCTCATGCGTTCCATCTCGGTGCCGGCCTTGTTCGGCATGACATAGAGCGGCAGCGTCGCGCGTCGCACCTGCTCCTCGACTTCCTGGCCCGCCTGCCAGAAGAAGAGATAGGGACTGATGGTGGTGCCGAGCACCGCGACAACCGCCATGGCGTGCGCGGAATCGAAACTGACGGACGGCACGAAGATGTTCTTCAGCGCCTCGCCCCAGGGGACGTCAACGGCGATGACGACGACGACATAGGAAAACAGCGACAGGGTCAGCCATTTGAGAACGGACGCGTATCTGGGGTAGCTCATGAAGATCTGGAGCAATACGCAAAAGCCGGCGAGGATCGCCGTGTAGACAAGCGCGGGGCCGCCCACGAGCAGCTGCACGGCCGACCCCATGGCGCCGAGGTCGGCGCCGAGATTGGCGACATTGGCGAGGAGGAGGAGCAGCACCACGATGCGAAGCAGCCAGCGCGGATAATGGCGGCGCAGATTCTGCGCAATGCCGCGCCCGGTGACGCAGCCGATGCGCGCGGCGATCGCCTGCGTCACCGCCATCAGCGGGTAGCTGAAGAGAAGAATCCATGACAGCTGGTAGCCGAATTGGGCACCGACCTGACTATAGGTCGCGATTCCGCTCGGGTCGTCGTCGGCGGCGCCGGTGATG
>DAITNE010000064.1:0-7671 GCA_036834765.1 Methylocella sp. | reverse complement strand
CCGCCAGCACTTTGCCAGCGCCGCATTCAATGAAGACCGTAACCCCTTTATCCGCCATGAAAATCAGGCTTTCGCGCCAGCGGACGGGGGCGGTCGCCTGGGCGACGAGAAGACGGCGGATCGCCGCGGGGTCGGTCACCTCCGCCGCGAGCACATTGGCGACCAGCGGCGCGGTCGGCGGCCGGATCTCGACCGTCTCCAGCGCCGCCGCCATGGCCTCGGCGGCCGGCTGCATCAGGCTGCAATGGAACGGCGCTGAAACTGGCAGCAGAACTGAGCGACGGGCGCCCGCCGCCTTGGCGAGATCAATGGCGCGGTTGACGGCGGCCGTCGCGCCCGACACCACGACCTGTCCGCCGCCATTGTCGTTGGCGACCGCGCAGACGCCGCCGGCTTCCTCCGCGGCCCGCCGCGCGATGTCATGCGCCGCCTCGACGTCGATCCCGAGCAAGGCGGCCATTGCGCCGGCCCCGACCGGCGCCGCGGCCTGCATCGCCTTGCCGCGCAAGCGGAGCAATTTCGCGGCTTCCGCAACGCTGAATGAGCCGGCCGCCGCCAGAGCCGAATATTCGCCGAGCGAGTGGCCGGCGACAAAGCTGGCGTCGCGGGCAATATCGAGACCGGCTTCCGCCTCGAGAACGCGGATCGCCGCAAGGCTGGCCGCCATCAGGGCCGGCTGCGCATTGGCGGTCAACGTCAGTTCGTCTTGCGGACCCTCGAACATCAGAGTCGACAGCTTCTGGCCCAATGCCTCGTCAACCTGGTCGAGAAGCGCGCGCGCCTGCGGGAATTGATCCGCCAGCGCCTTGGCCATGCCGACGGACTGCGATCCCTGCCCGGGAAAAATGAAGGCTTTCGACGTCCGGCTCAAACGCGCTGATCCATATGGGCCTCAATTGTGAGGGGTCAGCGACTCGCATTGCCGCAAGCGCCTGTCAAGCCGGGCGTCATTCTCTCCGTCCGCGTCGCCCGCCCCCCTTCGCCGTGACGCAGATGGCGTGGATGATGCTTTAAGCGACCTTGCGCCGGAGCGCGCGCATGCGCAATTTGGCGAGCGCGAACAGCGAATCGGCGAAGGACGGGGACGAGAGAGCCGCGATGGAGTCAATTCCGGGCAAGGCCTGCGGCGAATGCAGCTTCTGCTGCAAGGTGCTGGAGATCGTCGAATTCGAAAAGCCGGCCGGCGTCTGGTGCGAACACTGCCAGAAGTCCGGCGGCTGCGCCGTCTACGCAACGCGCCCCAGCGTCTGCCGCGACTATGAATGTCTATGGAAGGGCGATCGCGCTCTCGGCGCGCAGCTGCGGCCGGATCGGGTCGGCGTCATCCTGATGGAGGACCCCGATTCGGACGAATATCGCGCCGTTTGCGATCCGGCCAAACCTTTGGCCTGGCGCAATCCTCTTGTTTTCCGGCATCTTGTCGCGATGGCCAAGGCCGGCCGGACGGTCGTCGCCAAGGCCGGTCTGAAATCCTGGCGGATCTGGGCCAGCGGCGAAAGCGGCCCCTGCATCTGACGAACTGCGGGCGCCGCGGCCGAGCTGGCCGGCGCCGCAGCAAAAAACAGCGACCGGCGCCAAAGCGCCTTGCTTGTCGTCGAAATGGCGCTATAAAGCGCGCTTCGCGACTTCGGCTGGGGGCTGATCGGAAAAGCTCGTCCATCGGGCGGGACCCATGGGTTATGCCCGGGTCCGTTTTCCAGTGTCTCCGCCTTCGTCTGTCTCGTCGAGCCTTTCCGGGGCTCGAAGGGCTCTGCGCCGGAGCATCGCGACAACGGTAAAGAAAGGCAATGAAAATGGCTCTCTACGAGCATATTTATCTCGCGCGTCAGGACATTTCCGCCCAGCAGGTGGAAGCGCTGACCGAGCAATTTAGAGGGATCCTCGAATCTCTCGGCGGCAAAATCGAAAAAGTCGAATATTGGGGCGTGAAATCGCTCGCCTATCGCATCAGCAAGAATCGCAAGGCGCATTTTACGCTGCTGAACATTGACGCCCCAGCCGCGGCGATCACCGAAATGGAGCGCCAGAGCGGCATCAATGAAGATGTCATCCGGTTCCTGACCATTCGGGTCGAAGCGCTCGAACAAGGCCAGTCGGCGATGATGCGCAAGCGCGATGACGACGATCGCGGCGACCGTGGCGATCGCGGCGACCGGCCGGACAGAGGCGACCGCAGCCGCGCCCCGCGCCCCGACCGAGGCCCCCGCCGCCAGCGCGACGACATCGCAACAAGCGAGGGTAATTTCTGATGACGACCGCAGCCGCCGCTCCCCGCCGCCCCTTCTTTCGGCGCCGCAAGACGTGCCCCTTCTCGGGTCCGAGCGCGCCGAAAATCGACTACAAGGACACAAGGCTCCTGTCCCGTTACATCTCCGAGCGCGGCAAGATCGTTCCGTCGCGCATCACCGCCGTTTCCGCCAAGAAGCAGCGCGAACTCGCGAAAGCGATAAAACGCGCCCGCTTCCTCGGCCTTTTGCCTTACGTCATTCGCTGAACCGGAGATTGTGGCGCGCTTGATCGCTTCGAATCGAAGCGATCATGTTGGAGCTATCGAAGGCAACTGACCGCGTCGGCGTTTGCCGGGGCGGACGCATCCACGGATCGGCAGAGCTGCCGGTTCGGACATTTTGTTGAGCCGGGCGGGGGCGAAAGTTTCCGACCCGCCTCTAACCGCCCATTGGCGGGACAGCAGGGCAGTATGAAGAGTCGCATTTCTCAATTTGGCGCGACATACGCGGGCGCGGTCGGCGCCGGTCTCGCCTCGGCCGTGCTGTTCAGCCTCGTTACGCAAGGGACGATCATTGCGATCGCCCTCGCCTATCTGGCGCCTCTGCCCATCATGATCGCTATGATCGGTTTTGGCCGGGCGGCTGGCCTCGTCGCGACCGCGCTCGCGACCCTCGCCGTCATCGCCATCGCGTTCGCCCAGCAGGTTCGAGAAACGCCTGATGGAGCGCTCGGCGCAGCGGCGTTCTCAGGTCTCGCCTTCGCGCTGAGCCTGGCGGCGCCCGCCTTGTGGCTCAGCTTTCTCGCCGCCCTGAGCCGCCCGAAGGACACAGCGTCATGGAGCATTGTGACCGGCGCGGGCCGCGCCTTCGCGCGGGACTACTACCCGCTCGAGCGCCTGCTCGCTTACGCGGTCGCCATCTCGGCGACGATCGCAGTCGTCGCCACCGTCATCGTGAGCTCCCGCCATGGTGGCTTCGATGCGGCGCTGAACCGCGCCGACGAGGCTTTGACGCCAATGCTGGAAAGCCTCGCCGCGGAGACGCCATTACCGCACGACGTCGACTTGCATAAGCTTGCGCGGCTGCTTGTGCTCGCCGCGCCGCCTGTCGTCGCCGCCTCGACCCTTTTGATGCTGATGCTCAATCTGTGGATCGCCGCCCGCGTCGCCGAAGTCTCCGGACGCTTGCCACGGCCATGGCCAGATATTCCGCACGAGTTGCGTTTGTCCCGCACCTACGCGCCTGTTTTCCTCGCCGGCATCGCGGTTGCTTTCGTCGGGGGCCTTCCGGGCCTTATCAGCGCTATCGTCGCGGCGGCGCTCGGCATGGCGTTTTCGCTTCAAGGCCTCGCGGTGATCCACGATCTGACGCGCGGATTGAAGTATCGCGCCTTCCTGCTCGGCCTCATCTATGCCTGCCTCGTCCTGCCCCCGATCACGCCGTGGCCGCTGATTGCCTTCGCCGCGGTCGGGCTTCTCGAATCCGCGTTCTCCTTGCGCGATCGCAAGAAGAATTCAATTTCTCCAAAAACCTGATGTGAACAAGAAGGATTGAACAAATGGAAGTCATCTTGCTGGAGCGCGTCGCCAAACTCGGACAGATGGGAGACACTGTTCGCGTGAAGGACGGCTACGCGCGCAATTTTCTGCTGCCAGGCGGCAAAGCCCTTCGCGCGACCGCCGCCAACAAAGCTCGCTTCGAAGATCAGCGGTCGCAGCTCGAGACGCGCAACCTCGAATCGAAGGCGGAAGCCGCCGCCGTCGCGGAACGCCTCAACGGGCAGACCTTCGTCATCATTCGACAGGCGGGCGAAACCGGCCATCTTTACGGTTCCGTGTCGCCGCGCGATATCGCCGACGCCATCACCGCGGGCGGCTTCAGCGCCGACCGGAACCAGGTTGCGCTCCGGGCGCCGATCAAGACGATCGGGCTGCACGAGGTTCCGATCCATCTCCATCCCGAGGTCGCCGCCTCGATCAGCGTCAATGTCGCCCGCTCGGCCGCCGAGGCCGAACGCCAGGCGGTCGGCGAAGAAATCAATGTCGTCGAGGAAACCACGATGGACGATCTTGGCCTCGAGGTTGGCGCCGCTCTCGCCGACGCCGGCGGCAGCCTCGGCGACAGATAAAGAGCTTCGCCTGGCTCCGTTCGCCGGCGCGATCGCGCTTTGATCCGAGAGCCCCGCATAAAACATGCGGGGCCTTTTGCTGAGCGCGTTCTATCCGAAGCTGATCACGCTCTCGTACTTGCGCATCCTTGATGTCACGGCAAAAGGCCCGGCGCTTTCGCGGCCGGGCCATTCTTATGCGACGGAGGTTTGATCCGAAGGATCAGAACGCGCGCTGGACGCGGATGCGGCCTTCGTATTCGTTTTCGCTGCCTCTCCAGCTGGGCAGGCCCTGATTGTTCAGGACAGCGTCGGGGGCAAGGCCCACTGGCCGGGTCTGGGTCGCGTTGACGTACATGAACTCAGCGCCGATGTCGAAGCCCTTGATCGGGGTCCAGACGAGGTTGGTGCCGACGCGGGCGGCCTTCAAGTTCGACGCTCCGACTGCGCCGCCGAAGCCCGCCAGCGCATTATTCGAATAGTTGATCTGCGCATAGGATCCGAAGATGGCGGAGGCGAGGGTCGGGATCCAGTAATGCTTGTAGGCGGCGACGACCGACCAACCAGTCTGCTGCTCGCAAGAGCCGCTCGCGGTGAAGATGCAGTCATACATATTGGCGTTCCAGCCCGCGCTGGTGTCCGCCGGGTTGAAGCCGGAGCCATAGTAACGATTGCCGTCGACGGCGCCGTAGGAAGAGGCGAGGTTATTGCCCCAGACGTAGCTAAGGGCGCCCTGTTCATAGGCGGCCTGCAGCCACAGCTTGTCGCCGGCCGAGAGATAATCGGCGTTCAGCTGAACGCCGCCCTGGATCGCCCATCCATAGGCATTCGTCGTGTTCGCCGGGAAAGCGTAGGCCGAGCCGTTCGTACCAAACGCACCTGCTACGCCCGGGGCGGAAGACGTGGCATAAGCTGTGCTGGCAAACAGGCTGCCGCGGGCCTCATGTCCAGCGGCCGAGAGCTGAACGGCGCCCCAAGGCTGATCGACGCGGACGTTGCCGACGATGTCCGGCCACGCCGTGCCCGCAGGCGTTCCCGTGAAACTCGTGCCGGCGATCCCGCCGACGACGATTGGGCTGAGCGTGTTCGCGACGCCGACGTGGGTGTAAGCTCCGCCAAGGGTGCTGCCGATCCCGGCTTGGCGGGCAACTTCATCTTCAACCGAAAGTGTCGCTGACAAGCCACTGAAAATGCTTACCTAAGGTGGCCGTGTAGGCGATCAATTGGGTGGTCGCATTGGAGCCGGCGATGTTTTGATAGTTATAGGCGCTGGCGTAGAAGTCGAACATCGACTGCGCGCGGCCGGCCGTCAGACCTGCAAACTGGATGAAGGCCTTGTTGACGATCGTCGTCTCGCGGGTGGCGCCGTTTCCGGCGAAGGTATTATACAGCGTCGCACTGCTGACGTAGCTGCTGCCGGTGGTCAGGGCGCCGGTGTTGGCGGTGCCTGTTCCGACATAGGCGTCGACGCGGATGAAGGAGCGCAGGACACCCCAGGGCGTCCCCGTCCGGGCGTCCAATTCGACGCGGCCGAGAGAGTCCCAGCCATAATCGTCTCGTGAACGCGAATTCGCATATTGAGTGGACGTTGGAATGTAACCGAAGGCCGAAGCGCCGCCGATCTGGCGAAGGGGGGTGCCTGCGACCCCGTATGGATTGAGAGTGGAGGTGCCTGCCGTGCTAGCGCCGAGCCCCGAAACGACGCCATTGGCGGCGACGGGGCTGATGCTGTAGCTGGCGTCGTAAGACCGAACCTCGGTCATGGCCAAGCCGCCGACCTTGAGGCAGGTATCGGTGCCTGGGATATAGAAAAAGCCCGCGCCGTAAGCGTCGCAGATGCGGACATATTCGATTGGCGCAGCCTGCCGCGTCGGCAGGTCGGCTGCTTGCGCGCCGACGACACTCACCAGGGCTGCCGCAGATCCCAGGAGAAGGCCCTTTACGAGCTTCATGTTAAACCTCCGATTAAAAGACCCGATCAGGACCGGCTTGCCTTGTGACGCCATGGCGGCGGATGAACCGCATTGTTCAATCCCGGCGTCGAATTGTCTGGACATCCTGCATCCCGTTCAATTTGCCCGGATCTCCCGCGATCATTCGCGTTTGATCCGAATCGAGGATTGGGTTGGCCCCCCTCTCGCTCGCATTTTTATACTAGAAGCGCGGCGCCTTCGGTGAAACCGATTTTAAAGACTTCAGCGCGTTCCGTCGTAAGGTGTGGCTTTGCTGCAACCTTTTTGACGTCCCGCGGCCCGGCGGCACGCGACGGACGCCGTCGGACCAGCTCTTTCCCGCCTGCACTTGCCTTCCCCACAAGGCTCGGGCATATGTGCGAAATCAATCGGGACAGCGCCGTGAAGCGCCCTACCGCTGGTATGGAGACGTGGCCGAGAGGCTGAAGGCGGCGGTTTGCTAAACCGTTATAGGGTTGTAAAGCCCTATCGAGGGTTCGAATCCCTCCGTCTCCGCCATGTCGCCCCATGTCGCCCGATTGCGATCTTTGAAACAAGCGCCGGACGGGCGCGACGGCGCTCGTTGGAGTTGGCGTAATGAATCTCGCTGGGAATCTCGCCGGATTTCGGGCTTTTCGTCCCGGCCGACGGACGTGCCGAAGCAAACTGTTTCCTGCCGGAGCCGGTGCCTCGCTTGCGCTTTGCCTGAGCATGAGCATGGCTTCGGCGGCCCCGGATTCCCCCGCCGGTCTCTGGTTCACCCAGAACGAGGGGTCGATCATCAAGATCGCGCCCTGCGGCGAGAATTTCTGCGGCACCTTGATCTGGCTGAAAGAGCCGGACGGGCTCGACGGAAAGCCAAAATCCGACACATTGAACGAAGATTCCAGCAAGCGTGGGAAGCCCCTCATCGGTCTCGAAATCCTCAAGAACCTTTCCGCCGACAACGACCGTTGGCGCGGCAAGGCGTATAATCCCGAGGATGGCAAGACATACGACATCACCTTCAAGGTGGTCCCGGATGAGGCGGCCGGCGACAAGGCTGAAATCGAAGGTTGCGTCCTGAAGATCCTGTGCAAGACCGACGTTTTCACCAAAACGAAAGCCGTCCCGAAGGGGCCTTCGCCGTCGCCATGAATCGAGACCATGATTCAAGACATCGGCTTCGCAGCCGTCGGCTCCCGGGGCGCCATGTCCGCTTCGCAGTGAATGGCTCTGGGCCGCGTTGTGATTGAACGGATTGAAAGGGCACGACGATTGTCTGCGTTGGCGCGCGGCGCCTTCGGCCGTAGGGGCGCGGCGCTTTGCCTGTCGGCGGCGCTCTGCGTCGCCGCGGCCGCTGCGCCAACGACAGGCGCTTTGGCGCAAGACTCCGCTACCAAGC
>DAITNE010000063.1:1331-7692 GCA_036834765.1 Methylocella sp. | reverse complement strand
CCATAGAAAAAATTGAGGCCGCGAACGCTGACCTTCTGCGGCAAATTGGAGTCCATCGCGGTCATTTTGGCGTCCTTTGCGCGCCAAGCGCGCGCGCCGTGATGGAAAGCGCGAGCACGGCCAATGTTATGATGAGGGCGCCGGCCCAGGCGAGCCGCTGCCAATCCTTATAGGGGCTCAGCGCGAACTGGAAGATGATCGCCGGAAGGCTCGCCATCGGCGCGTTGAGATCGGTGCTGAAGAATTGATTGTTCAGCGCGGTGAACAGCAGGGGCGCGGTCTCGCCGCTGACGCGGGCGATCGCCAGAAGGACGCCGGTGACGAGGCCGGCGCGGGCGGCGCGATAGGCGACCTTGCCGATGACGTGCGAGCGCGGCAGGCCGAGCGCGCTCGCGGCCTCCCGCAGAGGATCGGGCACGAGGCGCAGCATGTCCTCGGTGGTGCGCACGACGACCGGAACGACGATCACCGCGAGCGCGAAGGCGCCGGCGTAGCCGGAGAAGTGGCCGACTCGCGCCACCATGACCTCGTAGATGAACAGTCCGACGATGATCGAGGGCGCGCTGAGCAGAATGTCGTTGATGAAGCGCACGACGAAGGTGAGCTTCGTAAAGCGTCCGTACTCGGCCATATAGGTGCCGGCCAGCAGTCCGAGCGGCGCGCCGATGGCGACGCCGAGGATGGTGATGATGAGGCTGCCGACGATGGCGTTGAGAAGGCCGCCGGTCGAGCCCGGCGGCGGCGTCGTCTGCGTGAAGATCGACAGCGACAGGGCGCCAAAGCCCTGCATTAACAGTTCGAGGAGAATGATGACCAGCCAGCTGAGGCCGAACAGGGTCGAGGCGTAGCATAATCCGAGATAAGTCGCGTTGGCGCGGCGCCGTTTATCGTAAAGGGCCATGTTTACCCTCCGGCCTGCCGTTCGAGGCGCATCAGCAGATAGCGGGCGATCGCGAGAATGACGAAGGTCATGAGGAACAGGATGAGGCCGAGAGCGATCAGGGCGGACGTATAAAGGTCGCCGACTGCTTCGGTGAATTCGTTGGCGATGCTTGACGCGATCGTGGCGCCGGGGGCGAGCAGCGAGTCCGAAATGCGATGAGAGTTACCGATGACGAAAGTCACGGCCATCGTCTCCCCGAGGGCGCGGCCAAGAGCCAGCATGACCCCGCCAATGACGCCGATGCGCGTGTAGGGGATGACAATGGCGCGGACGACCTCCCATGTCGTGCAGCCGCAAGCGTACGCGGATTCTTTCAAAACCGCCGGCACGGTCTCGAACACGTCGCGGGAAATGGAGGTGATGAAGGGCAGCACCATGATGGCGAGGATGAAGCCGGCGGTCAGAATGCCGATGCCGTAGGGCGGCCCGCCGAACAGAGAGGATAGCACGGGGACATTGGCGAATGCGCCGATCAGCACGGGCTGGACGGTCCTTTGCAGGAACGGCGCAAATACGAACAGGCCCCAGATGCCGTAGATGATCGAGGGAATCCCGGCCAGCAGCTCGATTGCGATGCCGATCGGACGGCGCAACGGATAGGGGCAGAGCTCGGTCAGGAAAATTGCGATGCCAAGCCCGATCGGCACGGCGAAAATCATGGCGATCGCAGAGGTCGCCAGCGTGCCGTAGATCGCCGGGAGGGCGCCGAATTTCTCCGTGACCGGGTTCCACGCCTGCGCCGTCAGAAAGCCCAATCCGAAGGCCTTGAAGGCCGGAACAGAGCCGATCGCGAGAGAGGCGATCACGCCGCCGAGGATTAGCAGCACCGCCAAGGCGGCGGAGAGCGTCAGCAAGTGGAATCCATTGTCCTGGAGCCTCAGCCAGCCCAGCATCCTGAGGCGATCTCGCGCCCGGCCGGACGCAACGCTGTCGATTATTACGTCCGCCACGGCTCCTCCGTCCTCTCGCTCCACGCACTAAACGCCACGCAGTAAATGGCCGACGCTACGCTGAAATTCCAGCGACGACGCCGGATGCTCTCGCGAAGGAGGGGCGCGATCGCCTCTCCTTCGCGCCTTCGCCGCCTAGTTTATAAGCGCTTTGCCGTCGGGGCCCTTGATATCGCTCACCCAGGTCTGCTTGATGAGCGCGATGAGCGAATCGGGCAGCGGAATGTAATCCAGCTCCTCAGCCGCCTTTGCGCCATTGGCGAAAGCCCAGGCGAAGAACTTCAGGGCTTCCGCGGCGGCGGCGGGATCCTGCGGCTGCTTCTGCATTAGGATGAAGGTCGCCGCCGTGATCGGCCAGGACCCGGCGCCCGGCTCGTTGGTCAGGATCTGGTAGTAACCGGGCGCATGGGCCCAGTCTGCGTTGGACGCCGCGGCCTGAAAGGCTGGAACGGTCGGCGACACCGTTGCGCCGGCCGCGTTGACCAGTTTGGTCGCGGGTATCTTGTTCTGCTTCGCGTAGGCGTATTCGACGTAGCCGATCGAATCTTTCGTCTGCAGGACGTTGGCGGCCACGCCCTCATTTCCCTTGGCTCCGATGCCCGACGGCCATTCGACCGCCGTGTTCTCGCCGACCTTGCTCTTCCAATCGGGCGAGACCTTGGACAGATAGTTGGTGAAATTGAAGGTCGTGCCCGATCCGTCCGAACGGTGTACGATAGCGATCGCGGCGGAGGGCAATTTCAGCGAGGGGTTCAGCTTCGCGATCGCGGCGTCGTCCCAGCTCTTGATGTCGCCGAGGAAGATTTTCGCGAGGGTCGGCCCGTCCAGCGTGAGCTGGCCGTCGGCGACGCCGTCGATATTGACGACGGGCACGATGCCGCCGATCACCATCGGCCATTGCGCGAGGCCGGATTCATTGAGATCGTCGGGTTTCAGCGGCGCATCGGTGGCGCCGAAGGTCACTGTCTTCGCCTTGATCTGCTTGATGCCGCCGCCTGAGCCGATCGACTGATAATTCAGGCTATTTCCGGTTTCATGCTTGTAGGTCTGAGCCCATTTCGCATAGATCGGGAAAGGAAACGTGGCGCCGGCGCCCGTAATGTCCGCCGCTTGGGCGCCAACGCCGGCGAGACCGATCGCCGCCGCGGCGCAAGCCGTTCTCAGGAACGTAAAATTCATGGCATGCCTCTTCATTTGCTGAAGGTATCGGAGAGCCCGAAGGCGCCGGACCACAAGTCGCCAAGCCGCGCGTCTACGCTCTTTGGAGGACCGAAAGCCGAAAGCGGCGTCGGCCGACGGGACGCAAACTAATGGCGCTTGACGTGGTCTGTATGAAGCCAACATGACGGCTTCATGACTATCCCACCCCGGAAGGCGTTCAGTTCGCCTGGAGCGGAAAAGTGACGCTGAATGTCGCGCCCTGCCCCGGCTGCGATTCGATGCCGAGCCGGCCGCGATGGCGCGCGACGATATGCTTGACGATGGCGAGGCCAAGACCGGTGCCGCCCTTCGCCCGGCTCTGGCCGGCGTCCACCCGATAGAAGCGCTCGGTGAGGCGCGGCAGATGTTCAGGCGCGATGCCGGGACCATAATCGCTCACGTTCAGGACGCATTGGCGCTCCTGTGCGACGAGCGTGATGTCGACCTGGCGGTTCGCGCACAAGGAATCGCTGGCGCCGTATTTGATCGCGTTTTCGACGAGGTTTTCGACGACGCGCAAAAGCTCATCGCGGTCGCCGCCGATGATGACCGAAGCCGGCGCCTCGACCTTCAGCAGGACGCTGTTTTCCTGCGCCATCGGGGTCAGCGTATCGGCGATATGGCGGACGATTGAAACCATGTCGACCGGCGATTGCGGCAGCAGATGCAAATTCTGCTCGATGCGCGACAGCGACAGAAGATCGTCGACGAGACGCGTCATGCGGCGCGCCTGTTCGCGCATGATGCCGAGAAATTTCACCCGCGCGCCCACATCGTCGCGCGCGGGCCCCTGCAGCGTTTCGACGAATCCGAGCAGCGAGGCGAGCGGGGTGCGCAGTTCGTGACTTGCGTTGGCGACGAAATCGACGCGCATCCGCTCGACGCGGCGCGCCTCGCTGAGGTCGCGCAATGTCAAGATCATGGTCGCGGCCCCTGGCGGGCCCTCCATGGCGGCGACATGCAGTTCGAAGAAACGCTCCACGGGCACGCGGTCGAGCCACGTCGCGCGTTCGGCGTGACCAGATGCGCGCGCGCGCATGATGGCGTCGAGAACGTCGGGCCGCAGCGCCGGAAAAAGCGTCAGCGCGGGGGCGTTGACGGCGACGACGCGGTCGCTGGCGTCGACGACGATCACCGCCTCCGGCAACGCTGCGATGAGCCGGGCCACGATGTGGCGATCGCGGGCCGGCAGCGACTTGGCGTCGGCGAGCGTTCTCATGCGGGCTTACCCATCGCGGCATAGCATGCGTGCGGCGGAAAGAAGCGGCTCAAGCTGGCTCCGCTTCTTCAACGCATCGCTTCAATTCGCGCGCGCCTTCCCGCCGATGGAAGCGCGCGCGAACAAAATATTCAAGATATTGAAGCAAATGATTAAAACTCTTTTTTGACTGTCGATCGCGCCAAGGCGACTTTACATGCGTTCGGCGCCGCCAAATTCTCTCGTTCGGCGCGCAGTCGACAGAGCGAATCAGCCGAGATCGTCGATCTGCGCTTCGCTGCGGTCCATCGCCTCGCGCAAGCTTTTCCAGCGCCGGAACGCTTCATGCGCGCCGAGAAGCGCCAGAGCCAAAATGAAAGGGGCGATATAATAAACAGCGCGAAACAGAAGCAACGAAGCGAGCAGCGGCTCCTCCGCGACGCCCGGCACGGCTTTGAGCATGGCCGCCTCGAAAACGCCTATGCCGCCCGGCGCATGGCTCGCGATGCCGAGAATGCAGGCGAAGGCGTAAGCCGCGGCGAAGGTGAGGAAATCGAGATGAGTCTGGTGCGGCAGCAGCACGTAGAGCACGCCGGCGGCGGCGCATTGGTCGATGATGCCAAGCAGGATCTGGCCAAGCGACAGCCAAAGGCCTGGAAGCTCCAGCCGGAAGCCCTGCACGCGGACGATGCGCCGGCGAAGCGTCACCCAGACCAGGTAGCAGAAGATCGCGCCGAGGAGCCCCGCGCCGATCAGAAAATTGAGTGCGGGCGTCAGATGAATGATCGCGCTGATCTGCTCCGACCGGAAAGCGAGCGCGGCGCCGATCATGAAGATCATGCCGAACCAGAAGGTCACCGCGGCGATGAGGGTGAGGCTCGCGACCTTGCGGGCCGCGAGGCCAACCTGAGAATAAATCCAGTAGCGCACCGTGCCCGCGGTGATCAAAGGAAAGCCGAGCACGAATGAAATGGCGTAGCTCGTGAACGAAGCTAGGGCGGTCGTCCTGTAAGGCACCCGCACGCGCAACTGGCGGAGCGCCAAGGCGTCATATCCGGTCAAGGCCAGGAACGACACCGCGGCGAGCAGCGCCGCCTCGGCGATCTGATCGCCGCCCGTCGCCTCGATGGCCCGCTGCAAATCGGGCAGACTGACGCCGGACAGCGTTCGAATGAGGACATAGATCGAAAGACCGGCGATCGCGACGCTGAACGCCGCGGCGACCCGCCTTCCAATGGCGCGGCGCCGCGCCGTAACGGCGAGTGCAATTTCCGTATCCGAGCCGTCGCCTTCGGCGTCCAAAATCAACGGGGGCGATTTTTGCGGGAAACCGGCCGAGCCGCCGCCCTCAGACTGTGGCTCTACGCTGTTATGCATAAGTCCCTGATCCAAACTCGGGTCCTTAGATGCGGCTTCATTTTCCGACGCGCCGCGCGTGCTGCTCAATATTCCACCAACGTTTGGGTTCGGCCTGAACGCAAGTGCGGCGTCGCTACGCATGAAGACGTCGTTTACGCTCCGCGCCAAGACAATTCCAGATCGAGGCCCTGAAACGGCCTGTGATCTCGACCGAATTAAGGCCGAATGCGAGATTTCCGCCATTACAAGCTTGGCGTTGCCGGCAAAAGCGCGTTTGCGCCCGCTTTGGGACGGCTGCGCGACCCGCCAGTTAACTTTCCCGCAAGGCGTTTCGGCCTAGCCTCAAACCTCCGCGCGCCGGACCGGCTCCAGGCGACCGGCGCGCGTCGGAAAAGCGGGAGGCGACGTCCGACGGCGAGCGATAGCGCACAGCAAGAGCGCCAAAAAGCGTGTTGCATCCAATCGCGGCTTTCGTCCCTCCATTGCGCTCGCGCAAGGAGAATCAAGGCAGAGGACCTTAACGTTCCCGTCTCAAGATTAATTGAAACAAATTCGGGAGAATTCCTCATACAGGCGGAGTCATGATGATGAACCAGCAAAACAAGGCAGAGCAACTAGCGCCGCAGCCGGGCGGCGCGCGCGACCTCCAGTCCAAGCTCTATCGCGAAATCGGGATCTCGGCGGTGGCCGCGGCTCTCGAATTCGCCACGC
>DAITNE010000063.1:0-1321 GCA_036834765.1 Methylocella sp. | reverse complement strand
GAAGCCGATCGAACCCGATCAGAATCCAGCCGTGATTCGCGACGAAAAGGCCGCTTAAGGCGCCGCGCCGCCCCTTTCGGATGGATGGCGCGCGATCAGGCTAAAGGTTGGCTCTCGCCGCTTTTTACGGTATTTACGTTTCATGAGCAGCATCAGCCGACGGGCTTTCTTGCAGAGCGCCGCCGGCGCGGTTTGGGCGACGGCCGGGCTCGGGTCCTATGCGTTCGCGTTCGAGCCCGGGGTCCGCCTCAAGGTCGCGTCCTATAGCGTGACGCCGCCGAACTGGCCGATCGGCCTGACGCTCCGCGCGGTCGTGCTGGCCGACATTCACGCCTGCGAACCCTGGATGCCCGCCGCCCGCATCCGCGCCATCGCCGAACTGTCGAATGCGCTGAAGCCGGACATTGTTTTCCTGCTCGGCGATTTCAGCGGCGGCCATACGATCATGACTAGTCCGGTGATGCCCGAGGAATGGGGCGAGGCGCTTTCCGTCCTCAGAGCGCCCCTCGGCTCATATGCGGTCCTCGGCAACCATGATTGGCTGCACGGCCCGCTGCCGAACATGCCGGGCGATGACGCCGTCGGCGTGCGCAACGCCCTGATCGGCGCGAATATCAAGGTTCTTGAAAATCACGCCGTCCGCCTCACGAAACAAGGCCGGCCGTTCTGGGTGGCGGGCCTTGGCGATCAGCTCGCCGGCCCGAAGGGCGGCCCAAGGGGCGGTCGGGGCATCGATGATTTGCCGGGAACGATGGCGCAGATCGCCGATTCCGCGCCCGTGCTGATGCTGGCTCACGAGCCCTTCATATTTCGGCGCATGCCGGACCGGGTCGCCCTGACGCTGTCTGGACACACCCATGGCGGCCAGGTCAATATCCCGTTCGCCGAAACGCGGCTTACGCGAGCCTTCGGCGATCTCGTCTACGGGCATATCGTGCAGAAGAACCGCAACCTGATCATTTCAGGCGGCCTCGGCACGAGCCACGCGCCGGTGCGGTTCATGCGCCCGCCGGAACTGGTCGCCGTGACGATCGGCGCCGCGGCGGAACGGGCTGAATCCTAGCCCGCTTCATTCGCCGGAAACGCCGCGCCGGAGGTCGCTCCTCCGCTTCTCGCCGCTCAGCATCGCCCCTTCGCGCAGTCTGGATAGACAGCGCGCGCCGAAGGCCATATGTGGGGTTTTGCGCAATATTTGCGCGGGATCGGCCCGCGTAGCCCGGACAAGAGCGAGCGCTATCAGTGACGACGCTTCTCGTAAGCCACCCTTCGAGCCTCGAACACGATACGGGCCCCGGGCATCCCGAACGCGCCGACCGAATCC
>DAITNE010000062.1:0-7707 GCA_036834765.1 Methylocella sp. | reverse complement strand
GATGGCCTGGCTGAAGTCGGCGATCGCTTCGGGAAACTTGCCGATTTTGGCGTAGGCGACGCCGCGCGTGCTATAGGCTTCGGCGCTATTCGGATTGCGCTGCACGACGTCCGTCAAAGAGGCGAGATTGGCCTGCGCCTCCTGCGGCGACTGGTTCGCCACCTCGGCGACGCCCGTTCCGCTTTTGCCGATCACATTGCTGGTCGATTCGCAGCCCGCGAGCGAGAAGGCGGCGAACGCCGCCAGCGCGTAAGGGGTTGCGCGCAAGGGCATCGCGCGTTTGGCCGATTTCGCGATAGCCATCATTCGGTCATCCTCGCCCCGCGTGTCGAGCGGTCTTCCCGCCCCGTCCCGGTTTCGTGCGTCAATGATCGGACTGGATCACGATGATTTTGGATTGAAATCCAAGATCATGAACGCGATCGATTCAAGGAGTCTAGAGCGAGATGCGGGCGGAAAAGTGGTTTCCACTTTTCCGAATCTCGCTCTGGAGCATTTTCGAGCGAAGCAGATCCCGGTTCGCGTCAAGAAAATGCGGCAAAGCAAAAAATCAGCGAACGCCCAGAACAGGCTTTGGCTTCATCGGCAAAAGGCCCTCGCGCTGCATCTTCTTGCGGGCGAGCTTGCGGGCGCGGCGGATAGCCTCGGCTTTCTCGCGCGCGCGCTTCTCGGAGGGCTTTTCGTAATGGCCGCGAAGCTTCATCTCGCGGAAAATGCCCTCGCGCTGCATCTTCTTCTTGAGCGCCTTCAGGGCCTGATCGACATTATTGTCGCGAACGAGAACTTGCACGCATGAGTCCTTGAGTGTGCGTCAAGCTATCGCTTAAGCGCGACGAACCCGACTGCAATGATGGAACGGGACATCTGGCGCAAAAAAGCGCCTCAACCTCGAAGGGTAGGCGAATAGCAGCATCAACGCGCGCTGTCCAGAGCTTCGCCCCGGCTTCGGCGGCGAAAAAAGGCTCGATCCTCAAGCCAGCTTCGCCGGCGCGACCCGCGTGACATGACCCATCTTGCGGCCGGGCCGCGCTTCCGCCTTGCCGTAGAGCTGAAGGCTCGATCCCGGCTCGCGCAGGTATTGCTCGAAGCCGAAAACCTCTTCGCCGATCAGATTCTCCATCTCGACCTCGGCGCCTTGCCGCAATGCGCCGCCGAGCGGCCAGCCGACTATCGCCCTGACGTGCTGCTCGAATTGCGAGGTCTGCGCCCCGCCCAGCGTCCAATGGCCCGAATTATGGACGCGCGGCGCGATTTCGTTGACGCGCAGCGTCTGCGGCTCCGCGGTCCCGCCCGGCGGATCGACGACGAACATCTCGACGGCGAGCACGCCGACATAATCCAGCGCGTCGGCGATGGCGCGGGCGAGCTCGATCGCCTCGGCCGCCGTCTCCGGCGCCACCCTTGCGGGCGCGCGCGTGAATTTCAGGATGTGGTTCTCATGCCAGTTCTCGCAGACGTCGTAGGCGACGAATGCGCCGCCCGCCCCGCGCGCGGCGACGACGGAGATCTCCGTCGAGAACGGCACGACCGATTCGAGAATCGCCGGCGCGCCGCCGAGCGAGCGAAAGATGACGGCGAGGTCGCCGCCTTCGCGAACGAGCGCCTGGCCCTTGCCGTCATAGCCGAAACGCCGCGTCTTGAGGATCGAGGGGCGCCCCAGCTGCGCCACGGCCCGGGCCATCGCGCCGGCGTCATCGACCCGCATATAGGCGGCGACCGGGATGCCGAGCCCGGCCAAAAACTCTTTCTCGACGAGGCGATCCTGGCAGGCTGCGAGCGCTGCGGGACTGGGCCGCACGAGGCACAGGTCCGACAGAAGGGCCGCCGTCCGCGCCGGGACATTCTCGAACTCATAAGTGACCACATCGACGCTGGCCCCGAAAGCCGCCAGGGCGTCTTCGTCCTCATAGGCGGCGTTGGTCCGCTCGGCGCAGACGTCAAAGGCCGGGCTGTCCGCCTCGGGCGCAAAGACATGGGTCCTGAGGCCGAGGCCGGCCGCGGCCAGCGCCAGCATCCGTCCCAACTGGCCGCCGCCGAGGATTCCGATCCTTGCGCCAGGCGCCAGAGCGCCAGGGGAGAGCGTGAAGGTCACGGGCGTTCCGCCCCGGCCGCCGGCTCGTCGGCCACCGCCGCGGTCTGCGCCGCCCGCCAAGCGAAAAGACGCGCGTCGAGCGCCGCATCGAAAAGTGCGAGGATCGCCGCCGAAAGCAGCGCCGCGTTGATCGCGCCGGCGCGGCCGATCGCAAGCGCGCCAACAGGAACGCCGGCCGGCATCTGGACGATCGACAACAACGAATCCTGCCCGTGCAGCGCCTTCGTCTCGATCGGAACGCCGAGCACGGGAAGCGCCGTCAGGGACGCGACCATGCCCGGCAGATGCGCTGCGCCGCCTGCGCCCGCGATGATCACCTTGAAGCCCGCGGCCTTCGCGCCCCTGGCGAAATCGAAAAGCCGCTCTGGCGTGCGATGGGCGGACACGATTTTCGCCTCAAAGCCGATCTCGAGCTCCTCAAGCACCACGGCGGCGTGGCGCATCGTCTCCCAGTCGGACTGGCTGCCCATGATGATGGCGACGGGTTTTGGGGAAGGGAACAAAAGTCGAACTCTGGATTCGGGCGAAGGCAGGGGCATAGACCAAGGGGAGGCAAGGCGCAAGGCTGAGCCGGAGGCGATCATTGCGGTCTTCCGCGACGGCGCAAGCGATCGAAACGCTGAAGGCTTTGCAACGGCCGAGCGTGATCTTTTGGAGACAGTCGCCCCAGACTCTCATCGCCCGTGTGCGCCGCCCAAATTTAGCCTCAAAACTCGCAAGGGTGGCGATCCGCTGTCGATCACGCACTGGAAAGCATAAGGGACAGGAATGATCCGGAATTTGACGCGCGCCGCCGCCGTCCTCGCCATGTTGAGCGGGGTTCCGGCCTTCGCGCTCGACAACCCCTTAAGCGGTCTACTGACCCAGGGGCCGGTCGCCGACTTTTTCAATATTTTTCAGGAGCGCGCACCGGCGCCCCGCGTGATCGAGTGGAACGCCGATTATCCAAAGGGCACGGTTGTCATCTCGACAAGCAAGCGCCGCCTCTACTACATCTTGGGGAACGAACAGGCGATCGAGTATGGCGTCGGCGTCGGCCGCGAAGGGTTCGCCTGGTCCGGCGAGAAGCACGTCACGGCGATTCGCGAATGGCCGGGCTGGACCCCGCCGCCGCAAATGCTGAAGCGCCGCCCGGAGCTGCCCCGCTACATGCCGGGCGGAATCGACAATCCGCTCGGCGCGCGGGCGATCTATCTCGGCTCCAGCCTCTATCGCATCCACGGGTCCAACGAGCCGGAGACAATCGGCGCCGCCGTATCGTCAGGCTGCATCCGGATGGTCAATCGCGACGTCATCGATCTCGCCGAGCGGGTCAAGGTCGGCACGAAAGTGGTCGTGCTTCAATAGCGGATTTTCATTGGCGTTTCGCCCGGCTGCGGCGCCGGCTCATGTCCTGAGCGCAACCACCTCCATGCAAACCCGGTAACGCTCGCTGACGCCATACTCCACTGGCTGAAAGCCGTGCTCCTCCAACAGCGCGTAGAGGCGCTTGCGGCTGAAATTGTGGTAGTGCTCGATCTCGCCCCAATAGGGATTGACCTTGTTGGCGTGCAACAGGCGCCACACCATCGTGTTCATGTTCGGCATGGAGAGAAACAGCGCGCCGCCAGGGGCGAGCAGCCGGCGCGCGGCGATGAGGCCGGTCTTTGGAAACGGCATGTGCTCCAGCACGTCCGCCATGCTGACGACGCCGTAGCGCCCGGCGTCATCGACCGCCTCGATCGGCAGACAATGGGCCTCATAGCCAAGCGACCGCAGCACCGTGATATTGTCCTTGCGCAGATCGAGGCCGACCGGTGTAAAGCCCCATTCCTCCGCGGTGAACAGCAGGGAGCCATTGCCGAAACCAACATCGAGCCAGCGTCCGCCCGAGGCGTGGCGCGCGACGCGCTCGACCATGCGGGCGGAAACCGGGCGCTGGCGCTCCATGTCATGGCCGACGATCTGGTTCTGATGCGTTTTGGCGAATATGACGTCCAGCGCCGCGGCGTCGAAATAGCCATCCGTGAAGACATGGCCGCAGCTTGCGCATTCATGCCAGTTCATCACCGGCGGCACCGCCGGCTGGTAGAGCGCATGTTTCGTGCAGTCGGCGGCGAGCGTCGCGGGAATATCTTCGCCGCCGCAGAGCGGACAGCAAACATAGCGCACCCTTACGATCGACGGCGCGGCTGGAGCTTGCACGGCCTCATCCGGCACGGCGAAGGCTGCAGGCTCCCGGCCCGCGCGAAAATTCTCCCACATCTGCATCAAGGCGGCCTCGAAATTGCGCGCATAGCGGGCGCTATCGAAAAGGGGCGAGGCCAGCCTCTGCCCGAGCAGTTTGTGACGAAGCCCCTGCAGGAGAGCCGGATCGCCGCAAGAAAGTTTTAGCGCGAGGGTCTCGTATTCCTCCAGCGATGTCGTCGCGAGTTCAGGCAGGCCGATGGAGTTGAGCAGGCTACCCGCGACGCGTCCGGCGAATGTCTCGCCCACGCAGGTCAGAACCGGAAGGCCGGCCCAAAGGGCGTCGCTCGCGGTCGTATGGGCGTTATAGGGAAGCGTATCGAGAAAAAGATCGGCGAGACGGTGGCGGGGCGAGATGCTCCGGCGATGTCAGTCTTGGGGCGAAGACCAGACGACCCGCGTCGATGCCGCGACGGCGCTCCTCCCGACGCAGATTTTCCTTGACCAGCCCGTTGGTCTCGAGAAGCCACAAGACGCTGCCGGGCGCGGCGAGAAGAAGCCGCATCCAGATGTCGAAGAAAGCCGGCGTCAGCTTATAGCTGTTGTTGAACGAGCAGAACACAAAGCCCTGCTCGGGCAACCCGCATTGCGCCCGCGTCGGCGTCAGTTCAGCGATCAGGCGGCTCGTGTCGTTCGGCTGATAGCAATGCGGCAGATGGACAATTTTTTCGCAGTATGCGTCTTGTTGATCCATCGGGAGCACGAACGGATCGGCGATGATGTAGTCGATGAAATCGGTGCCCATCGTGCCCGGAAAGCCGATGAAGCTCGCTTGCACGGGAGCCGGCCTTCGCGCCGAAATCCCCGTGCGGGCGCCCGCGGTGTAGCCCTTCATTTCGATCAGAATGTCGATCCCGTCGGCGTGAATGCGTCGCGCCGCCTCGTCATCCGAAAGCGCGCGTAGATCGACGAAATGATCGAAGGCCTTTCGCAGCCGCGAGCCGATCTCGCTGTGATCGTCCGGGCCGTGCGAATAGGCGGTGATCTCGAAGCGCGAGCGATCATGCAGTTCGAATAATTGCGTGACCAGGATAGCCGACGCGTGGCGGCAAAAATCGCAGGAGAGATAGCCGATGCGCAGCTTGCCTGCGGAAGCGCGGCGCGGGCCGTAACCCGGCGGCGCGGCCTTAAAGCTCTCCGAGGCGGCGCGCGCGACGCACAGCTGCTGCGCCGGACTCGCCGCCATGCTCAGAACCGAAAATGGATGCGGCGCCGACGCGCTCGAGTCCAGAAGCTGGAGCAGTTCGGACTCTTCGTCCTCGATCCCGCTCCAGTCGCAGATCCCGCGCCGCTTGTGATGAAGCCAGACGCGAATTGCGAGGAGGCGCGGATCGAGCTCAACCGCCGTGCGGTAGCAGGCGATCGCCTCGGCAAGCCGGCCGAGGGGTTCAAAAGCCGCGCCCTTGTTCGCATGAGCGTCCGCCATCGTCGGGCGCAAGGCGATCGCTTGCGAATAGGCCTCGATCGCCTCTTCGTAGGCCTGCTGGCTTTGCAGCGCATTGCCGAGATTGACATAGACCTCGGCGAAACCCGGCCGCAGCGCGACGGCGCGCCGGTAGGCTTCGATCGCTGGCCCGGGTTGTTGCAATTCTTTCAAGATATTGCCGAGGCTGAAATAGGGCTCGGGCGCATCGGGCCTTTGCGCGATGATCTCTTCGCAGGCGGCGATAGCCTCCTCCTTGCGGCCGAGTTTGCGCAGGATATTGGCGGCGTTGGCGTAGGCGGGGACGAAGCCGGGATTGAGCGCCGCCGCCCCCCTGTGGGCCTCTAACGCTTCGCCGAACCGCCCCTGATCCTCGAAAGCGTTGCCGAGGTTGGAATGAGCCTGCGCGAAATCCGGCTGCAGAGCGATCGCGCGCTCGGTGACCTCGATCGCCTCCCCGGTGCGCCCGACGGCGCGGTAAATGGCGCCGAGATTGGACAGCGCTTCGACATAATCGGGTTTGACGGCGATCGCGCGGGCGACCAGATCGGCGGCGACTTCATGATCGCCACGATGATGTGCGATCAATCCGAGATGATGCAGGCTGAGGAAATGGTCCGGCTCGGCGGCGAGCACCTTCGCATGGATCTCTTCCGCCGCGCGATGGCGTCCCGCCCGGAAACATTCGAGCGCCAACACCAGGGAGTCGTCGATCGACGGGACTGGCCATATCTCCAGCGCGCCATGCCCCGCCGCCGATTTGCTGTCGCCTTGCAATGCCGCCATCGCCCATCCCCGCCCCGTAGCTCGCGAGCGCAAGACCTAAGGCCGCTGGCTTGCCCGAAGCGTATGGCGCCAGACTGCGATGAAGCTTGGAGCAGGCGGAGCAAAAACCTAGAAGGGCAGGTTGAACACGCGCCCCGGCACGAGTTCGCCCTTTTCGACCGCGCCGACGGCGATGACGACCCCGCCGCAGGCGGCGTAGGCCGAGCCGTCTGCCGGCGCATCGGCGCCGCGCAGCAGGATCGATTGTCCGCGCCTCAGTCTCGCCGCCGCGTCGCGGTCGACGACGACGCGCGGCAATTCCAA
Organism: Methylocella sp.; assembly: GCA_036834765.1. Lineage (GTDB taxonomy): Bacteria > Pseudomonadota > Alphaproteobacteria > Rhizobiales > Beijerinckiaceae > Methylocapsa. The sequence continues at coordinate 877 of DAITNE010000062.1, read as the reverse complement.
AAGCCCCGCCTCCACCCGGCGCATCGCCGCCGCCTCAACGCCGCCCTCGGCGAGATCGCTCAAGGCGATGGCGTCAGCCTCGGTGAAGGGGCCGACGCGCGTACGGCGCAAAGCCGTGACATGACCAAAGCACCCAAGCATGCGGCCGAGATCGCGGGCGATGGCGCGCACATAAGTGCCCTTGCCGCAGCGCGCCTCGAAAACCGCCTCGTCCTGATCCGCACTGAGAAGATCGAGGGCGTGGATCGTCACGGGCCGGGCGGAAAGCGCCGGAGTCTCGCCGTCGCGGGCGATGTCATAGGCGCGCTCGCCATCGATCTTGATCGCGGAGAAGGCCGGCGGCGTCTGCTGGATCGTCCCGATGAACTGCGGCAACAGTGCGAGAATGTCGGCCCGCGCGGGACGAAGCTCCGATTGCGCCGTGACCTTGCCGTCCGAATCGTCTGTGTCGGTCTCGGCGCCGAAGCGGACCGTGAAGCGATAGGCCTTTTCGCCGTCCTGCACGAAGGGCACGGTCTTCGTCGCCTCGCCAAAGGCGACCGGCAAAATGCCCGAGGCCAGCGGATCGAGCGTGCCCGCGTGGCCGGTCTTCTTGGCGTTGAAGATGCGCTTCAGGCGCGAGACGGCATGGGTCGAGGTCATGCCGACGGGCTTATCGAGGACGACCCAGCCGTCGACGTCCCGGCGCGTCGATCGCGGCGCGCTCATTCGCCCTTTTCCGCAGGATGATCGACGGGGGGCTCCGATTCGCGCTTCGCCTCAATATCTTGCTTCACCTTCGGCAAGTTCAGCAGGGCGTCGATCTTGCCGCCATAGTCGAAGCTGGGATCGGCCTTGAACCGGACTTCGGGCGCAAATCTCAAGTTGACGCGGCGGG
>DAITNE010000061.1:0-7741 GCA_036834765.1 Methylocella sp. | reverse complement strand
TGCGGCGACCGCCGACGTCGGCGTCGCGGTCGCCGACTTCTATCCCAGCGTTAAATTGAACGGCACTATCGAACTCAATGCGCTTGACCTCAAGAATCTGTGGAAGGGCAGCTCGCTGCAATATCAGTTCGGACCCAGCGTCGAGCTGCCGATTTTCGAGGGCGGCCGGCTGAAATCGACGCTGGACCTGCGCGCGAACCAGCAGCAGGAAGCAGCGATCAATTACCACAAGACCGTGCTTCAGGCCTGGCACGACGTCGTCAACGCGCTCAACGCCTTCGCCTCCGAACAGCGCCGGCGCTACAGCCTCAAGGCCGCGGTCGAGCATTCGCGCGAGGCGCTGTCCCTTTCGCGCGTGCGCTACACCAACGGCGTCGCGGATTTCATCACCGTGCTCGATGCGCAGCGGACCCTGCTTGCGTCGCAGCAACAGCTCGCGCAAAGCACGACCAGCGTCTCGACCAATCTCATCCAGCTCTACAAGGCGCTTGGCGGTGGCTGGGAGCAGACCTTCCCGAACGCGCCGCCGCAACCGGTCGCCGCGGCGCTTTCGCTGGAGTGAGGAAGCATTGGGCTGGACGCCTAATAGCGATGACAAGCTTCGGCTCCAGCCGTCGGACGGAGTTTCGAGGCCGACCAGAATTTGCCTTGTCCGCCATGGCGAAACGGCATGGAACGCAGAAGGGCGCCTGCAGGGCCATACCGATATTCCGCTGAACGAGGCCGGGCGGGCGCAGGCGCAGGCGGCGGCTTTGAGGCTCGCGACGCATAGCTTCGATGCGCTCTACAGCAGCGACCTTGCGCGCACCCTCGAGACGGCGGCCGTCGCGGCGGCGCTGATCGGCCTTGAGGTGCGGCGGACGCAAAGCCTTCGCGAGCGCTGTCTTGGCGAATTTCAAGGCCTGACGCACGCCGAGGCGCAGGCGCGTTATCCGGCCGATTACGCCAGCTTTCGCGCGCGGGACCCGGATCTTCCGCCGCCGGGCGGTGGCGAGAGCCTCGGCGCTTTTTCAGCGCGCGTCGAGGCCGCCTTGGCGGGCCCCGCCGAGAAGCATCTCGGCGAGACGCTGCTCGTCGTGACGCATGGCGGCGCGCTCGACATCGCTCACCGGCTCGCGACCGGCCAAGGCCTTGACGGCAGGCGCGATTTCCCGCTGCTCAACGGCGCGCTCAACTGGATCGAGCGCCGGGACGGGCGATGGATTTTGCTCAGCTGGGCGGAGACCGACCATCTCGACCGCGCGAGGGATGAGGTTTTCGACCGCGCAGAGGCAAGCGCCTCCAAAAGCTGACTTAGCCGAGCGGGGCTTCGTCGCGGCTCCTCCGCTACATCAAAAGCAGCACAATCGTCAAGACCGGCAGGACAATGTCGAGATAGAACACCGGCCCGGCGTTGCCGGGCGCGAAATTTCCCGCCGTGATCATCTGGCGCACATGACCAGCGGCGTCGCCCAAAAGAAAGATCGCATTGACCAGCACGACGGCTGCCCTGAACCCGAAACTGGCGCGAAAAGCCGCGCAGCCGGCGACGCCAAAAGAGAGATCGGCCATGCCGACCTCGAACTGGAAGGGGCTATCCGCCCAGCCAATGAACCGCGCCGCCATCTCGGGATAGGCGAGGTGGAAAAAAGCGCTCCACAGGCCGCCGACGCCAATCGGCAAGAGCAGGAGCCAGGAGAGGGTGCGGTCAGCCGAGGGCCGGGGCCTCTCCAATGCGGCGCAGAGCAGCGCCGCGATGAAGAGAATCGTCGAAAAATTGGACAGGACGAAATGAATGAGACTGCCGATGGCGGAATGATTCATGGTTTCGCTCAGCCCGGAATGGCTGGCGGGACCAGCACGGCGGCACCCGAAATACGGCCGTAGCGCAAATCCTCCAGCGCCTCGTTGGCGCGCTCGAGCGGATAGGCAATCGCCCGCGTCCGCACCGGAATTTGAGGCGCGAGCGCCAGAAACTCCTCCGCGTCCCGCCGCGTCAGATTGGCGACGGAGCGGATCATTCGCTCCTCCCAGAGGTCGGCATAGGGAAAGGACGGTATGTCGCTCATGTGGATGCCGCCGCAAACCACGGTTCCGCCTTTCGCCAGCGCATGCAGGGCTGCGGGGACGAGCGCGCCGACAGGGGCGAAGATCAGCGCCGCATCGAGCGGCTCGGGCGGCGGCGTCAGGGAGCCGCCTGTCCATGCGGCCCCGCATTCGCGCGCGAACGCTTCGGCCGCGACGTCGCCCGGCCGGGTGAATGCGTAGATCTCCCAACCAAGGTGTTTTGCGACCTGCGCGATGATATGCGCCGCGGCGCCGAAGCCATAGATGCCGAGGCGGCGTCCTTCCCCGGCCAGGCGCAGCGATCGATAACCGATGAGGCCGGCGCAAAGCAGCGGCGCCGCCGCGACATCGGCGTAGAGCGCCGGAAGCGGGAAGCAGAAGCGCTCGTCGGCGACGGTGAACTGGGCGAATCCGCCGTCGATGTCGTAGCCGGTGAAGCGCGCCTTGTCGCAAAGGTTCTCCCGGCCCGTACGGCAGAACGCGCAGACGCCGCAGGTCCACCCAAGCCATGGCACGCCGACGCGATCGCCCAGCTTGATGCGCGCGACCGTCTCGCCGAGACCCGCCACCACGCCGACGATCTCATGGCCAAGGATCAGCGGCAGCTTTGGCCGCGGCAATTCGCCATCGATAATATGCAGGTCAGTGCGGCACACCGCGCAGGCGCGGACCTCGATCAGCAGCTGATGGGCGTCGGGGCGCGGGGTCGCGACCTCCTTAAGGATGAGCGGCTTGCCCGAACCTTCAAAAACCATGGCTTGCATCGGCCGGATCCTGGATCAGACAGCGCGAACCATATCGCACGATCTCAAAAATTGCAGGGTTTTCGGACAAGACCTTGCGTCAGGACAAACGGACGAAGCGCTGGTTGATTTAAATTGTGAAGTCATCATGCTGCGGGGGCGTTGGCCGGGAGACGTCCGGTCGAAAGCGAAACTATTGCGCCCTTAAGCGCATTTATTGGTTGAGGCGACGGGTGCCGAAGTTCGCATCCGGCCGCCGGAAAGCGCTCCAGAAACAATGATTGCAACATTCACCGCAACGGGGAAGACCGTCATGACCACGAGAAAACTGGAAAAGTCCGAATGGAGCGCGTTCTTCAATGACGTGTCGAAAGGCCTCAAGGACGCGCAGGCGGAAATCGAAATCGCATCATTAAAGCTCGGCGACCAGATCGAAGCGACCTGGCTGCCGCTTTATGGCGTCGTCTACGATCCGAAAGACGATATTTTCGAGATCGCCCTCAAGGGCCTCGACCACCTCATCCAGAAGCCGCGCGAGGTCTATCTCGAGGAGGAGGCGGGAAAACTTGTCAATGTCGAAATCGTCGACGGCGACAACAACCATCAGATCGTGAGGTTCAGGGAGCCGCGCGGCAAATCCTGACGGCGCCGCGCAGCACGACGATCAGGCGTCGACCTGAAACAATTGCCTGATGCGGTCGGTGAGACGCTTTGCGGAATGATCCGCATGGTTCGACACGGCCGCATCATCGGCCGCCTGCATCGCCCGGCGCGCGGCGAGCGCATGTCCAAGCGCATCCGACAGGCCCGGCCGCTCGACCAGGATCGGGCGGAGATCGTCGGCGACGATCTCGTAAATGGACGCATGCGTCAGCGCCCGGATGGTGCCGCGCTGCGGCTCTCCCAACAACAGGCCGCCTTCGCCGAAATAATCGCCCGGACCCAGCCGCACAAGCTCGTGCTCGCGCCCGTCCCTGACCTGATAGAGGGCGAGCGCGCCCGATTCCACGATCGCGAGCGTTTGCGCCACCACGCCGCGCTCGATCACGAGCTCGCCGGGCTCAAACGTCCTGCGCCTCATCTTGGCGGCGAGGACGGTCTTGTGCTCCTCGGTGAGCGAAGCGAATAGCGGCAGCTTTTCGAGAATCCGCTCGGGCGCGCTTTGCGCCGGCGCGGCGCCGCCATCTGCGCCGGTGGGCATGGTCGCGAACAGGCCGGCGACGCCGGGCGTTTGGGCGAACTTCAATCCGGCGGCAACGGCGTGCCGGTAAACGCGGTCAAAGACTTCATTGCGGGCGTCGTCTCCAACCGACCGGTTCGGGATCCGGTAGCTCACCGCCAATTCGATCGCCGATGCGCTCAGCGACTTCACGGCGACCGTCGGCGGCGGCTGGTGCAGGATGCAGTTGCAGCTCGCCAGCGCCTGCAGCGACATGTCGACGAAACTCGCGGGCGACATCGAAGGCTCGAGCCGGATCAGCGTCGTCGCCACCTGCATCTCTTCTGGAGTGGTGACGTTGACGAGCTTGGCCTTGGCCAGCACGCTGTTGGGTATGATGGCGACGTCATGGCTCGCCGTCAGGAGATGCACCGCCTGCCAGTTCGTCTCGATGATGCGACCCTCGACGCCGCTATCGATAATGATCCAGTCGCCGATGCGGTAGGATCGACCAAGACTGATGGCGATGCCGGAGAACACATCCGCCAGCGTACTCTGCAGCGCCAGGCCAGCGATGATGGCGACGGCGCCGGAGGTCGCGAACAGGGCGCCGATCGGGACATTGAACTCGTCGCCGATGATCGCGAGAGCGACGCCGAGGTAGACGAGGCCGGCGATCAGTTGCTGGAACAGGCGGCTTTCGTTTGGCCTTCGCTCAAAGATCACAAACGCGTCGACGACGCTGACAAGGACCCGGGCGAGCGCCACCCACCATAGAATTTCGAGGAGGAGAATTCCCAGCTGGCGCGCGATGTTCTCGTCGGGCAGGCGCTGCCGATAGGGCTCGATTCCATGGCTGAGGAGCATGGCGCTCAGCGCGACGAGGAGGCCAATCCGTCCGGCAAGCCGCCACATCGGCCCCCGCCGCAGCGCCAGCACAAACAGGGAGCCGGCCGCGACGACAAGCGCCGCGATGGCGACGGCGGTTTGCGGATAGTCGACGATCAGCGCAGGCCAGGGCGGCACGTGTCTCTATTATCCTGTGGCGGGCGCGACGCCGGCGTTATCCAACGCGCGACGAAGCCAACGCGTCATTTAACCTGGTCTTGCTGGTTTTCGCTATGCTCAAAAACCTCGCGGCAGGGCGGGCTGAGCTCGTTGACATGCTCGATGAGGCAATCCTTGACGCGCTCCGCGTCAGGAATATAGGCGTGGCACAAACTAAAGGCGTCAGGCGTGTAGGCGGCCCGTTGCTCTGGCGTGCCCTGCTCCTGCGCTCCTTGGTCCGGCGCTCCCGGCATTCCTTTCAGTGAGACCGCCGAAGTCGACACGGCGACGAGAGCGCCAGCAAGACATGGCAGCCATGCCCCGGCCTTTCGCGAGAAGTTCAACAGGTTCCTGGCTTCGGCGGGCCGCATATCCGCCTCCTGCGATAGTTTCTCCGAGATGCGCCAATGCGTTCACGCGCAAAAGGTTCGCGGCGTCCGGCGGGGCGGTCCTTTACAATTTCGCGTTACAATTTGGCCGCGACTTCAACGCCTGCCTGCGCGATTTGCGCATCCTGCGACGACTGCACGCCAGACACCCCGATGGCGCCGACGACGCGCCCCTCGTGCAGCAAAGGCAGCCCGCCTTCGATCGGTGTCGCCCCCGGAAGCGTCAGCATCACCGTGCGGCCGCCGACAATAGCCTCCTCAATGCTTTTCGTCGTCCGCTTGAACAGGAAGGCGGTGCGCGCCTTTTCCTGCGACACGGCCACAGAGCCGACCGGCGCATCGTCGAGACGCTGGAGATAGAGCAGGTTTCCGCCATCGTCTAGGACGGAGATCGTCACGCGCCAGCCGTTCTTCAGCGCTTCCGCTTCAGCAGCCGCGGCGATCGCCTTGGCGTCGGCGAGGGTGAGGCCCTTCTTATCGTACATTAGCGTTCCTTCGCATGTCGGATCCGCCGGCGCGGGGGAGCCGCGCGGCTCAGCTTTGGTTCGCTTTTAGCGCGCCGCCCGCCATTTCCACAAGCGGCGCGCTTCACAGCCGGCGGCCCAGGCGCCCTTCATGATTTGGCGCAACCATTGAGGAACTGCGCGACGGCGGACGCGACGATCTCTTTGATTTCGGCCCCATCCGGCGGCTGGCGCACGCCGGTCAGACACTGGAACCGGATCGTCCCCGACAACATTTCGAGGAAGTGGTCCGCCCCCTTGCGGCTATCGGCCATCTCGAACAGGCCCCGCTCGATCTGGCGGTCGAAAAATTCGGTCAGAAACGCGCGGCTGCGGCCGGGACCCAATCGCCAGTAGGTCTCGGCGATTTCAGGAATGCGCGACGCCTCGGCGACGACGAGGCGCGTCAGGTTCAAAACCGATGGGGAAAGTACGACTTCGAGGTAGCGCACGCCAACCTCGGTCAGCACCAGATCGGGCGACTGCGAGGCGAGCCGCTCTGGCGTAAGCTTACCGAAGATGCTCCAGCACGTTTCCGTGACGAGAGCCTCAAACAGCCCCTGCTTGCCGCCAAACAGCGCGTAGAGCGTCTGCCGCGAGCCGCCAGAGCGCGCGATTATGTCGTCGAGCGTCGCTTCGGCGAAGCCCTTTTGCTGAAAGACCTCCAACGCGGCGGACAGAAACGCTGCGCGTCGCGCGGCGAGGCGCGGGCTCGCTGGGCCGGTTACTGCGAAGTCAGCGTTTGAAGCCTGGGTTTTCATTCAAAAGCAAGTGAGACTTTCATAATGCACTTGATATGTACTGTATGGTACAGTACGTCAAGACCGAACCCCCGGAGTTCATTATGGGCATAGTCGGTTTCGCACTGCGGTATCGTCACACGTTTTACGTGTTGGCCCTGATGATGCTGTTTCTTGGCGGAACGGCGATCTTCACGACGCCCAAGGATATTTTTCCCAACATCAACATCCCGGTCGTGACCGTCATCTGGCAGTACACCGGCCTGACGCCTGAAGAAATGGAGCAGCGCGTCACCACCTACAGCGAATATTCGATCAGCTCGGGCGTCAGCGACGTCCGCAATATCGAGAGCCAGACCCTTGCCGGCATCGCCGTCGAGAAGATCTATTTCCAGCCGAATGTGAATATCGACCTCGCCATCGCCCAGGTCGTTTCCGGCTCGAACTCCATCCGCGCCCTGATGCCGGCCGGCATTCAGGCCCCGATCGTCGTCCAGTTCAATGCGTCGTCGGTTCCCGTGCTTCAATTGAGCCTGAGCTCGGATCGGCTGAACGAACAGCAGCTCTACGATTACGGCATCTATCAGATGCGCCAGGCGCTGGCGCCCATTCCAGGCATCACCCTGCCGACGCCCTATGGCGGCAAGTATCGGCAGATCATGGTCGATCTCGATCCCGATGCGCTCCGGGCGCGCGGCATTGCGCCGGCTGACGTCCTCAGCGCCGTGAACGCGGAGAGCCTGACGCTGCCTTCGGGCGACGCGAAGCTCGGCGATCAGCAGTTCATCGTCAAAGTCAACGCCACAGCGCCCTCGATCGACGCGCTGAACCGGATTCCGGTCAAGAAAGTCGGCGGCGCCACCGTCTTCCTGTCCGACGTCGCCCATGTGCGCGACGGCTGGGCTGTGCAGCAAAACATCGTGCGCGCCGAAGGCAAGCGATCCGTCCTTTTGACCATCATCAAGAACGGCGACGCCTCGACGCTCGACGTCGTCAATCGCGTCAAGGCGGCGCTGCCCGAGATCGAGAAGGCGGCCCCGCCCGGAATGGACGTCAAGCTCTTGTTCGATCAGTCGGTGTTCGTGCAGAACGCCATCGACAGTCTCGAGCGTAA
>DAITNE010000060.1:0-7745 GCA_036834765.1 Methylocella sp. | reverse complement strand
AGGGCGCGCGGTTCGCGGGCGCATTTTGGATCCGCTACGCCTATCGTTCGAGCCGTGCGATCAGGCTCGATGTGTCCCAGCGGCCGCCGCCCATCGCCTGCACCTCGGCGTGGAACTGATCGATCAGCGCCGCTGCCGGGAGACGCGCGCCGTTGCGGCGCGCTTCGGTGAGACAGATGGTGAGATCCGACGCCGAGACCAATAAAAACCGAGCTTCGCCATTGCCGCCTTATCCGCTTCGTTCGCCGGACAGGTCTGGCGGGCGCGGTTCGAAGCGCCGCCTAATCGATCTTGTAATCAAAATATTTGGCGCGGATCTTCGCGAAAGAGCCGTCGGCGATGCTGGCGTCGAGGGCCTTGTCGAACATCGCCTTCAGCTCGGCGTCCTGCTTGCGCAGGCCAACGCCGATGCCATCGCCGAAATAGGTCGGATCGTGCGGCGCATCTCCCACGAGGGCGCAGCATTGCGCCTCCTTGCGCGTTTTCAGAAAATCCATCAGCGCGTCCTTGTCGCCGATGACGAGGTCGACCCGCCCTTCCGCGAGATCGAGAATGGCTTCCTCGATCGTCGCGTAAGGACGTATGTCCGATTGCCCGTAGACGTCGTCGAGATAGGATTCATGAGCGCCGCCCGCCTCGACGCCGATCGTCTTGCCTTTGAGGCCCTCGGGGGTCGTATCCGCGATGGCGCTCTGCTTTGCCGCCATGAAGGCCGAGGGCATGCGGACATAGGGTTTCGTGAAGGCGATTTTTTCGCGCGCCGCGTCGGTGATCTCCAGCGCCGCCATGACCGCATCATATTGATTGTTGAGGAGGCCGGGAATGAGGCCGTCCCAATCCTGGGAGACGAACCGGCACGTCACTTTCATGCGGGCGCAGAGATCGCGCCCGAGATCGATCTCGAAGCCGGCGAGTTCATTATTTCCGTCGATGTAATTATAGGGCGGCCGCGCGCCTTCGCTGGCGATCCGCACCTCGGTCCAGCGCTTCTCCTGCGCGGCCAGGCCCTGCGGCGGCGCGATCGCCGCGAGCGCGAAGGCGAGTGCGGCCGCGGGGACGAACAGGCGGCGAAGAAGACGAAGGCAAGATCGAACGCTCCGGGACAGGACCCTCACTCCATTGAAAAGGTTTCGTGAAAAGGTTCGGCGATCGGCGCGTCGCGCGGCCGGACCATGGCGCAACTATATACGGGCAGAAAAGCCTGTCGAAAAGCCAGGATGGAGGAGATTCGCCAAGCGCCGCCGCTCCAGCCGGCGCTGCAACCGCCGCCGATTGAATGCAACCGGTCCATCGCCTATAGCATAGTCCGGACGAGTGCGGATTGTCCGGGCGCAAATCGGGATTGGGAGCATCGACTGAATGGCGAGCGAGCAGGACGTTCTCACCGCGCTTGAGGCCGTGCCGGGCCCCGATGGAACGACTCCATTGCCGCAATCGGGCGCGATCTCGGGCCTGTCGATACGCGACGGCAAGGTCTATGTCTCGATCGCCATCGACCCGGCCCGCGCCGGCGCGATGGAGCCAATGCGGTCGGCGGCCGAGATGGCGGTGAAGAAACTCAGCGGCGTCGCCAGCGCGCTTGTCAGCCTCACGGCGGATCGCGCGCCGCAAGCGCCGCCTCAAGCCCCGCCTGCCGCCCACGTCCCGCCCTCCGCAAAGCCGCTCGCGCCGCGCAATATCGCCATTCCCGGCATCGCCAACATCATCGCCGTCGCCTCCGGCAAGGGCGGGGTCGGCAAATCGACGACCGCCGTCAATCTGGCGCTGGCGCTCGCCGCCCTCGGCTGGCGCATCGGCATTCTCGACGCGGATATTTATGGCCCTTCGCTGCCGCGATTGCTCGGCCTCAAGGGCAAGCCGCAGTCGGACGGGCGCATCATGCGCCCGCTCGAGGCCTATGGCGTCAAGGCCATGTCGATCGGGTTCCTCGTCGCCGAGGAGGACGCGATGATCTGGCGCGGACCGATGGTCATGGGCGCCATCCAGCAATTACTGCGCGAGGTCGCCTGGGGCGAACTCGATTGCCTCGTCGTCGATATGCCTCCCGGCACCGGCGACGCGCAGCTGACGCTCGCGCAGAATGTGCCGCTCGCCGGCGCGGTGATCGTCTCGACGCCGCAGGATCTCGCCCTGATCGATGCGCGGCGGGGTATCGCCATGTTCAACAAGGTCGACGTTCCGGTGCTCGGCATCGTCGAAAATATGAGCTATTTCGTCTGTCCGCATTGCGGCGGCCGCTCGGATATTTTCGCGCACGGCGGCGCCCGGCGCGAGGCGGAGCGCTACGGCGTCGCGTTTCTCGGCGAAGTTCCGCTGCATATGGACATTCGCGAATATTCGGATTCCGGTCGGCCTGTCGTCGCGGCGGACCCGGGCGCCCCCCATGCGAGGGTCTATCTGGACATAGCTGCGCAGATCAAGGCGAAGCTGGAGAAGGGCAGGGCCCGCGTGGCGCCAAAAATCGTCATCGAATAGCGACACGCGTGCGAAGCTTGCGTAGGCATGGATTCGCTTGATGGTTTTGGCGGGAGAACGCCCTGCAAATTGTGTTTTGCGATAGAAACGTACAGCACATTTTGCTATGAATTAGTCATGGAAGAACCGCACGACCGCTTGGCGATCGCCCGCCGCAACGCCGGATTCGAGAACGCAACCGACGCGGCGCGCGCCTTCGGCTGGAACGAGAACACCTATCGCAGCCATGAGAACGGCGAGCGCGGCCTGCGCCTTCCCATCGCCGAGCGCTATGCGCGGGCGTTCGGCGCCAGCGCCGCATGGCTCCTCACCGGCGAGGGCGAGGCCGACGCGTCGACCCTGCCGCAGAATGTCGTGTGTCTTGTCGGGCGCATTGGCGCGGGCGCGGTGATTGACGCGGATTTCGAGCAGGAGCCGCCGGAAGGCTTCGTCGAGATCGAAATTCCCTATCCCGTCCCGGCCGTCGCCGTCGCCTTCGAAATCGTCGGCGACAGCATGTGGCCGCGATATGATCCTGGCGACATCGTCATCTGCTGGAAGGTGGCGCAGACGCGCAGCGAGGCGGACGGATGGGAGGCCGCGGTGCGGCTGACGGACGGGCGACGCTATTTGAAGACGATCCGGCGCGTCGGCAAGGACCGCTTCGATCTTGTCAGCCACAACGCCGCCCCGATCCTCAACATCCAGATCGAATGGGCGTGCAAGGTGTTCGGCAATATCCGCGCCGGCGAATGGAACTTGCTGGAAAAGGCGCCGCGCCGCGCGCGGTGACGACGTTGCATGCGGGCACCCCGGTCGGGATGTGCGGATCCCGCGCGCAGGGCCGCGGCGCAGACGACTCCCGGCGCTCTTCGTAAATTTTCATCAATCTGTACATTTCGTGTTGCCATTTTGCTGTGCGTTATGTACAGTACGTTTCGGCGCAGATGAGGTCCGTGTGGCGGACCTGAGCGATCATGCGTCGAATCTTTTCAGGGAGGGGACCGCAATGGAAAAGCACCGTAACATTCAGAGAAAAACCCGCCCGACGGCCGCCATGATGGGCGATCTCGATCCGCCCCGCGGATTCGAGGCGAGCCCAGCCGAGACCGCGCAATATCTCGCCGAGATGGCGTCCGAACTTGTCACCCTCGCGCGGACCGCCGGGCTTGAGCGCCTTTCCCTCCTGCTTGATTTCGTTGCGCGGGAGGCCGAGGCGGAGGCCGAAACGAGCGCGGCGTGAGTGCGAAGCAAGCGCTTGCGCCGAAGCGTGGAGACGCGGGCGGCGGCGGCGCTGGAAATTGCCGCCTTATCTGCCGGTGACGCTCATATAGCGCGCCGCCGCCGGCTTCACGCCCGCAATCGATGGAATGACAGCCTCTGGCTTAGGGTCGAACGCGGATGGCTGAACAGATTGAATAAGCTGATGGAGAAGGGCCTCGCGTCGCTGAAAGGGCGAGCACGCTCAATCTGGCCGCATGATCAGCAGAATCGCGCGCATTTCGCTTATAAGTTCGCTCAGCTCTTCACGTATGAGCCGAAGCTGATTTCCATTGGAGGAAGATGTCTCTTTCAAGACTTCGGTCATTTCAAGGAGCGCGCCTTTTAGGCTTTCCTTCAACTCACTTTCCGCCTCTGGCGATACACGGTTTTGATGATTGGCGATGACATTGAGGCTCGTCTCGGCCAATTTGTGAATGTCGTTTAGCAACGCATTTGAGCGCTCCGTTTGCTCAAAGATCGTTTTCAGCAACGCATTTGAACGATTCGTTTGACGTTCTATTAGATAAACGATCGTAGCCAGGCCAAGAAACCCTACGATCAAAGACAAATCCCAGTTGCTCATCTGGCGCTCCCTATTCTTTACAGCCGCGCCATCATTTCGCGAGCGACCTCTGTTAGTGCATTTTGGTTGCCCTGCGGCATCGAGCGTACGAGCGGCCGCCCGGATTTGGCGTCCGGCATTGGACTCCCCGCTGACGTCGCTAAGCCGGCCAGATGTATTTGGCTTAAATGCGGAGCGAAAACGCGACGCTCAGCGCCCGGCCTGAGCGTGGCGGGGCAATCAGGGCCATGCGTGGAGCTTTCTCGAAAGCTATCCGCCGGTGACGCTCATGTGGCGCGCCACCGCCGGCTTCGCGCCTCTGCGATCGACGATGAAATCATGACCTCTCGGCTTGCGGGCGATCGCCGCGTCGATGGCGGCGTGCAAGAGTTCGTCCGACTGCGACGCGCGCAATGGGGCGCGCAAATCCGCCGCATCGTCCTGGCCAAGGCACATGTACAGCGTTCCCGTGCAAGTCACGCGAACGCGGTTGCAGCCTTCGCAAAAATTATGCGTATGCGGCGTGATGAGGCCGAGCCTGCCGCCGGTCTCCTTGACGCGTAGATACCGGGCGGGACCGCCCGTCGCGAACGCGATCGGCTCCAGAGTGTAACGCTCGGACAGGAGCCTCTCGACAAGGCTCAAGGAAAGAAACTGATCGACCCGCTCGGCCTCGACGTTTCCGAGGGGCATGACCTCGATCAGCGTGAGATCCATGCCGCGTCCATGCGCCCATTCCAGCATGCGCGGGATTTCGTCCTCGTTTACGCCTTTCAGAGCGACCATATTGATCTTGACCGCGATGCCGGCGCTTTGGGCGGCGTCGACGCCGCGCTGGACCTGCGCGAGATCGCCCCAGCGGGTGATGGCGCGGAATTTGTCCGGATCGAGCGTATCCATCGAGAGGTTGAGTCGGCGCACGCCGACCGCGGCGAGGTCGGCGGCGCAGTTGGCCAGTTGCGATCCGTTCGTGGTCAGCGTCAGTTCGGCCAGCGCGCCGGATTCGAGATGGCGCGCGAGCGACCGGAAAAGACCCATGATGCCGCGCCGCACCAGGGGCTCGCCGCCGGTGATCCGCAGCTTGTTCACGCCGCGACTGACGAAGGCCGTGCAAAGCCGGTCCAGCTCTTCGAGCGTCAGCACGTCCCGCTTGGGCAGAAAATTCATGTCTTCCGACATGCAATAGACGCAGCGCATGTCGCAGCGATCCGTCACAGAAACGCGGACGTAGCTGATCACGCGCGCGAACGGATCGATGAGCGGGGATAGCGCGGTCCCGGCGGCGTCGGCGGGGGAGATTGCTGTGACGACGGACATGTCTTTACATATGATATGCGGACGCGGAGAAGACAGCGAATACTGGAAACGAACGGCGATTGCATGAAAAAAGTTTTGAGAGCTTGGGCGTGGCTGTGAGCGGACCGGCACATTGGCCAAGCGAATTACGACTCAAGGAGAACGGTCGCGTCCTCAGCGTCACATTCGAGGATGGCGCCGAATATGCGCTTTCGGCCGAATATTTGCGCGTCATGAGTCCCAGCGCGGAGGTGCAGGGCCATCGGGCGGTGGACCGCGTCACGGTCGGCGGCAAGCGCCGCTGCGCCGTTATCGGCATTGAACCTATCGGCACATATGCGGTGCGGCTCAGCTTCGACGATATGCATTCGACCGGCATCTTCACTTGGGATTACCTCTACGACCTCGGCGCGTGTTTTTCTGAGAAATGGGCGAGCTACGAGGCGGAGCTGGAGGCCAAGGGGCTCGACCGCGACCAGCCGGGAGAGGCTTAAGGCAAAGCGCCGGGCTGTTGGACCGGGTTACTGGACAATGACCCGCGCGCCGACCTTGACGCGGTCGTAAAGATCTTCGACGTCGTCATTCGTCATCCGGATACACCCCGACGAGACCGCCTGACCGATCGTATTCGGCTCGTTCGAACCGTGGATGCGATAGAGCGTGCCGCCGAGATACATGGCGCGCGCGCCAAGCGGATTGTCGGCGCCGCCCTCAAGGAACCTCGGCAAATCGGGGCGCCGGCGCAGCATCTCGCGCGGCGGCTGCCACGAGGGCCACTCGCGTTTCATGGCGACGGTCCGGATTCCCGTCCAGGTGAAGCCGGGACGGCCGACGCCGACGCAATAGCGGATGGCCTGGTTGCCGGGCAGAATATAATAAAGTCGCCGCTCCTGCGTGGAGACGACGATCGTGCCGGGAGGATAAGCGCCATCATAGGGAACGAGCTCGCGCTGCGGCGCGGACGCCTGCGGACGGCCCGAAAGCTCGGTCAGATCCGTTGAGGATGGCGACGGCCCGGACGCCGAGCCCTGATATTCGTAGGCGGTCGCGGGAAAAGCCTGCGTGGCGATCCCGGCCGCAATGCACCCCGCGGCCACAAATCGATGGCGCATGTCCAGAGGGTCCTCCGAGATCGATTGAATCGCGAAACCGCGCAGCGCGCTGCTGCATTTTCGCCATAATTACCTCCTTCGTCGTCGCTGGCAATATCTGGCAACATGAAGCGAGGCCGGCTTCCGCCGGGTCCTCGAGTTTCATAGTCGGGCCGTGATCGGCGAGCGCGATGAAGCGCGGTCTTGTCGGCAGCGGGGCGCTCGGGCTTTCATTCCGGCGCATTTTCTGACACGAACCTTGTTTCGCTTCGCCCTGATGCGCCATCTGCGCGCCATTTTCGCAGCCGGGGACGACCATGCCATTTTCCATTCCTCTCTCGTTGGCGATCTATTTCGTCATCTGGTTCACCGTCCTGTTCGCGGTGCTTCCGTTCGGCGTCACGTCGCAGCATGAGGTCGGAAACGTGGTCAAAGGCGCCGATCCCGGCGCGCCTGTCGCGCCGCGGCTGCTCGTCAAAGCGATCTGGACGACAGTGATTTCGGCGGCCGTCTTCGCCGGCGTCGTCATTTTCGCCCATTTCGCCGAAAGGTGACGTCGCGGCGGCGCTTGCGCCGTCCTGGCCCGTGTTGACGCTACGGGCGGATAAGGCTAGGTGTCGCGCTCTCATCAAGGAGAGCGCGTAGCTCAGTCGGTAGAGCATCTGACTTTTAATCAGAGGGTCATGGGTTCGAATCCCATCGCGCTCACCAATAAAAACAATGACTTAATTGCAAACCGTCCCGTCGTCCCCGCCGGTTTGTAATCCGGTTTGCAAACGATGGCTGATGTCCTGATGGTTTTCAAGTCGCCGCATGGCTTGCTCGGCCAGTTCCGCCTGACCGCCTAGATATGCTTGGTCGAGGATGGCGGCGACATTGGCGAGGGAATGGCCCGTGATGGCGGCAATCTCAGGAACGGGGCAACCAGCGCGTGACCGCCGTTCCGCGCAGATCATGAAAATGCAAACCAGTAATGCCAGCGCTGGTGAAGGCGCGCCGATAAGAGGCGCGGAAGCCTGACGATCGCTCGACAACTACGCGGCTTTGCGGTTGCGTCGCGGTTGCGCTTCAAGCACAAG
>DAITNE010000059.1:972-7758 GCA_036834765.1 Methylocella sp. | reverse complement strand
GCAAGATCCTGACGCTGGAGCAAATCGAGGACAACAAGAACGGCATCAAGCGCGTATTCTCGAAATTCCTCACCTTCGGGGATGGCGCGAAAGACGCCATCATGCCGGACAACGCCGAGTGGCTGGCGAGTCTCAACTACATCGATTTCCTGCGCGACATCGGCCGGCATTTCTCGGTTAACCGCATGCTGGCGATGGATTCGGTCAAGGCCCGGCTCGATCGCGAGCACGAGCTGTCGTTCCTCGAATTCAACTACATGTGCCTTCAGGCCTATGATTTCGTGGAGCTTTACCGCCGCCATGGCTGTGTTCTGCAGATGGGCGGCTCTGACCAGTGGGGCAATATCGTCACCGGCCTCGATCTTGGCCGGCGCCTTGGCGCGGCGCAGCTCTACGCGCTGACCTCGCCGCTGCTGACGACGGCTTCAGGCGCCAAAATGGGCAAAACCGCGCAAGGCGCGGTGTGGCTCGACGAGAGCCTCTTGCCGGTGTTCGAGTATTGGCAGTACTGGCGCAATCGCGAGGATCGCGACGTCGGGCGGTTTCTAAGACTGTTCACCGAACTGCCGCTCGACGAGATCGCAAGGCTGGAGGCGCTGGGCGGCGCCGAGATCAACGAAGCCAAGAAAGTGCTGGCGACGGAAGCGACCGCGATGGTGCATGGGCGCGAGGCGGCTTTAAAGGCGAGTGAGGTGGCGCGTCAAACATTCTCGGCGTACCCAACTGCGGTGGCCGGATCGGTAGCTCCCATCGTGCACGGCCCGGGCTCGGCGCACGTAACGGCGGTGGCCGGCGGCCTGCCCACGGTGGAGATCCCGGCAGCGGAGGTCGAGAACGGCCTTGGCGTCCTCGCCGCCTTCGTCAAGGCGGGCCTCGTCGCCTCGACCAGCGAGGCGCGGCGCCAGATCAAGGGCGGCGGTGTCAAGGTCAATGACGATGCCGTCACGGACGAACGCGCGATCCTCACGGCGGGCGACGCGGCGAATGGCATGATCAAGCTCTCGCTCGGCCGCAAGCGGCACATCCTGCTGAAGCTAGTGTGACCTTTTCGCAACGCCAGCGGTTGAAACTTAACGCAAACTAAACGGCCACGTTCCCGCCACACTGGCTGCGCAGGTTCCCCGCGACGGGGGAACCTTATGTTGCGCATCCTGCTTGGAATTTCGATCGCGGCGCTGGCGTGTTCGACGGCTTTCGCCGAGCCGGAGCGGTCGCACGCCTATGACGATTTCATCGCGCAGCAGGCCCAAAAGCATGGTGTCCCCGAGAGCCTCGTTCATCGCATCTTGCGGCGCGAGAGCCGCTACGATCCGAAGGTGTTTCACAATCACTGCTACGGCCTGATGCAGATCAAATACGGCACCGCGCGGTCGATGGGCTATAACGGCGCGCCGAAGGGACTGTTCGACCCGTACGTCAATATGACTTACGCCATTGCCTATCTCGCCAACGCCTATAAGGTCGCGGACGGCGACGAGGATCGCGCGGTGTCGCTCTTCGCCGGCGGATATTATTACGTCGCCAAGAAGAAGCAGCTGCTGGCCTCGCTGCGTACGGCCGATTCGCCGCCGCTGGCGCCCGAGCCGCCCCCGCCCGCCGCGCCGCCGCCGCCGCGCAACGCCATGGCGGATCTGTTCGCCTTCCTTCAGAGCCCCGCGCAAAACCCCGTGCAGCCGACGCAGGTCGAAGTGACGCAACCCGCGGCGCAGACTGCCGCGACCACGGCGCCGCCGGCGCAGACCGCCGCGCAGGCGAACCCCGCGCCCTCCGGCGAGCAGCAGGCGGCTGCGGAGCAAACGCCGCCAGCGCAAGACGCGACCGCGTCCATCAACGCGCCCAAGCTGCATGCGACCGGCGCGAAACCCCACGACAAGGCTGGTTTGCAAAAAGCCGCGACGCCGGCGACGACGAAGATCGCGCTCGCCGAGAAAGCGGCCGCCGCGCCGGACGGCGCGAAAGCCACCCCGCAGCCGCCGCACAAGACGAAGGAGGCGAAAGCGCACGTCATTTCGACGGCGGCGGCAAGTTCGGCGAGCGAGGCCGACGCCCTTCCCGCGACTAGTTCCGAAAAAGCGCCTGGCGAACCGGCGCCCGGCGGCGCGCAATAGCGCCGCCAGACACCCCCGATCGCCTGATTTCTTTTTCGCCGCGGCCGGCGCAACGCTGCGCCGGGCGGACGCGGTCTGGCTTTTCCGTGTGATTGAAAATATTCTATCCTCGGGTCCGCCGAAGGTTCTAAACGGAAGATCGCGCTTTGCCCCGATCCGCGCCGCCGCTCAAGGCTGAGCCAAGAGGTTTCCGACCCAAGCGGGCCTCGCGTGGCCTCACTCTCGCGGCGCTGCTTGTCGTCTCCGCCGCCTCCGCCCCGGCGCCGGCGCCTCGACCAAGCGTCGGCGTCGTGCGCGCCGAACTGAAGCCGATCACGCAATCCAGCCAGTTCATCGGCCGCATCCAGGCGATCGACAGGGTCGACATCGTCGCCCGCGTCACCGCCTTTCTCGATGCGGTCGACTTCAGGGATGGCGCCGAAGTCAAGAAAGGCGATGTGCTCTATCGCCTTGAGCGCGGACCGTTCGAGGCCGATCTCGCGGCGAAGACCGCGGTCGCGCAGCAGTTCGAGGCGGAGCTCCAGAACGCCAACATCTCGCTCGAGCGGGCGCAAAAGCTGCTGCAGACGCAATCGGGCGCGCAGGCGACCGTCGATACGGCGCTGGCGACGCAGCGCAGCTTCACGGCGCAATTGGCGGGCGCTCAGGCGAACGTCAAGCAGTCGCAGATCAATCTCGACTATACGGTCATATCCTCGCCGATTGACGGCAAGATCGGCCGCACCGCGGTGACGCCGGGCAATGTCGTGACGCCGTCGAGCGGCGTGCTCGTCACGGTCGTCAGCCAGGATCCGATGTATGTCGTGTTTCCCATCGCCGTGCGCACGCTGATCTCGTTGCGCCAGCGCTATGCGCCGATCGGCGGCTTCAATGCGATCGTGATCCGGCTCGGACTGCCGGACGGGCGCCTCTACGATCAGCCCGGCAAGATGGACTTCGTCGACAACACCGTGCAGCTCGCGACCGATACGGTTCTAGTGCGCGCCGTGATGCCTAATCCGCCGCTGGCCGTGAAGTCGACCTCCGGCGGAACGCTGCGCGAACTGACGGACGCGGAATTCGTCAGCGTTTACCTTGAGGGCGTCAAACCTGTCGAATTTCTCGCGGTTCCCCGCGCGGCGATCCTGTCCGACCAACAGAGCGATTTCGTCTATGTGGTCGACGCCGACGGCAAAGCGGAGCGCCGCGACGTCAAGCTCGGCCAGTCGACGCCGACGACGGCCGCCATCGAGAGCGGACTGAAAGTCGGCGATCTCGTCATCGTCGAGGGCTTGCAGCGCGTTCGCCCGGGGACGGCGGTCGAGGCCTCGCCGGCGACGCCCGGCCCGCAGGCGCCCGACCCCGGAATGGCGAAATAGGCGCCGTCATGCAGGGGGCGAGCCAATGATCTCCTCGGTCTTCGTCGATCGGCCCCGCCTCGCCATCGTCATCGCGATCATCATCACAATCGCCGGTGCCATCGCGCTGACGCGCATTCCGCTGTCGCAGTTTCCCGACATCGTGCCGCCGCAGGTACAGGTGAGCGCGACCTACCCCGGCGCCTCGGCGGAAGTCGTCGAAACATCCGTCGCCCAGCCGCTCGAAGCCCAGATGGTCGGCGTCGACCGGGCGATCTACATGAAATCGACGAGCGGCAATGACGGCAGCTACAATCTGACCGTCAGTTTCGATCTCGGCACCAACCCTGACGTCGACACCGTCAACGTCAACAACAGGGTGCAGACGGCGCTGGCCCAATTGCCAGACACGGTGACGCATCAGGGGCTCACGGTGCAGAAGCGCTCCTCGGCGATTTTGCAGTTCATGATGCTCTACAGCGAAAACGGCGAGCAGGACCCGCTTTTCATCACCAATTACGCGACGATCAATGTGCTCGATGAATTGTCGCGCACGCCCGGCGTCGGGCAGGCCTCGCTGTTTGGCCTCCTCAAATATTCGATGCGCATCTGGTTCGACGTCACCCGGCTGGTCAGCCTCAACCTCGCGCCCTCCGACGTCGTCGCCGCCATTCAGTCGCAGAATGTTCAGGCCGCGATCGGGCGCATCGGCGCGCGGCCGATCGAGAACAACCAGCAGTTCCAGCTCAATCTGCAGACGCAGGGACGCCTGACGACGCCGGCCGAATTCGGCCGGATCGTCCTGCGCGCCAATAAGGATGGTTCGATCGTTCACATCAGCGACGTCGCCCGCGTCGAGATCGGCGCGCAGAACATGGACAACGAGAGCCGTCTTTCGGGCAAGCCGGCAGTCGCGATCGGAATTTATCTGTCGCCCGGCGCCAACGCGGTGCAAACGGCGACCGCCGTGCAGAAGACCCTCGCCAAGGTTGGCGCCCGCTTTCCGAAGGGTCTGAAATCAAAGGTCGTCTATGATTCGACGACCTTCGTCACCGACACCATCAACGAAGTGCTGAAGACGCTGGCGGAAGCGTTCGTCCTCGTCGTCGTCGTCGTCTATCTTTTTCTCGGGACGGCCCGCGCCACCATCATTCCCGCCATCGCGGTGCCGGTCAGCCTGATCGGCACGTTCGCGGTGCTGCTCGCGGTCGGCTATTCCGCCAATACGGTTTCGCTGCTCGCTCTCGTTCTCGCTATCGGCATCGTCGTCGACGATGCGATCGTCGTCGTCGAGAACGTCGAACGCGTGATGGAGGAGGAGCCTGAGCTGTCTCGCGCCGACGCGACAAAAAAGGCGATGGGGCAGATCACAGCGCCGATCATCGCGATCACCCTTGTGCTTCTCTCCGTGTTCGTGCCAATCGCTTTTATCCCCGGCGTCTCCGGCCAGTTGTTCCGCCAGTTCGCCGTCACGATCAGCGTCGCCATGCTGATCTCGGCCTTGAACGCGCTGACCCTCTCACCTGCGCTCTGCGCGCTCGTGCTGCGGCCGGGCGGCCATCGCAGCGGCGTGATGGGACGCGTGCTGCGAATGATCGACGGCGCGCGCGATGGCTATGGCCGCGGCGTGACGTTCCTCGTTCGGCGCGCCACGCTCGCCCTCGTTGCGGTTCTTGTCTGCGGCGGCGCGATCTATGCGCTCTCCTTGCGAACGCCGGTCGGATTTCTCCCCGAAGAAGATCAGGGCGCCTTCTTCATGTCGATCCAGCTGCCGGACGGCGCCTCCGTCCAGCGCACCAGCGAGGCGATGAGAAAGGTCGAAACTCTGCTCCTCGACATGCCGCAGGTGCAGGACACGTTCTCGATCATCGGCTATTCGCGGATCGACGCCGTCAGCGAGCCCAACGCCGGCTTCATAGTGGCGAAGCTGAAACCTTTCTCAGAGCGGCCGACGGCGGCGGATTCGGCGCAGGCCCTGATCGCCAAGATCACGCGCGAATCGGCCTCGATCCGCACCGCGTCGGTGATCGCCTTCAACCTGCCGCCGATCATCGGCCTTTCGACGACGGGCGGATTCGAATATCAGCTCGAAGCGCTCGAAGGGCAGGATCCATCGGCAATCGCCAGCGTGATGCAGGCATTGGTGGCGGCGGCCAACGCCGACCCGGCGCTCGCCCGGGTGTTTTCGACCTTCACCGCGACCAATCCGTCGATCTTCCTCGATATCGACCGCGAGAAGGCGCAGGCGCTCGGCGTCGATATCGCCGACATCTTCTCGGCCCTGCAGGCGACGCTGGGCGGAACCTACATCAACGACTTCAATCTCTACGGCCGGACCTGGCAGGTCAACCTGCAGGCCGAGGCCGCCGACCGCCGCGATTTTTCGTCGATCTGGCAAATCTACGTGCGCAACAAATCCAATACGATGGTTCCGATGGCCGCGCTCGCCTCGATGCGCACCATCGTCGGGCCGCAGGTCATCACGCGCTACAACAACTACCGTTCGGTGACGATCAACGGCTCGCCCGCGCCCGGCGTCTCGTCCGGCGGCGCGCTCGCCGCGATGGTCGCGCTCTCGGCGAAAACCCTGCCGCTGGGCTATACCTATGAATGGACCGGCACAGCCTATCAGGAGCACGAAGCCTCAGGCCAGACCGGCGTTATCCTCGCCCTCGCGCTGCTGTTCGCCTTCCTGTTCCTCGTCGCGCTCTATGAGAGCTGGATCATTCCGATCCCCGTCCTGATGTCGGTCTCGGTCGCGGTTCTCGGCTCCTATGTCGGCATATTGATCGCGGGGCTGGCGCTCGATCTTTACGCGCAGATCGGTCTCGTTGTTCTGATTGCGCTCGCCGCCAAGAACGGCATCCTCATCGTCGAATTCGCCAAGGATCAACGCGTGATGGGAATGGATATTCGCGAGGCCGCGACGCTCGGCGCGCGCATGCGATTTCGCGCCGTGATGATGACGTCTGTCGCTTTCATCCTCGGACTTTTTCCGCTCGTTATCGCCCATGGCGCGGCGCAGATCAGCCGGCGCGGCGTCGGAACGCCCGTCTTCGCCGGCATGATCGCGGCGAGCGCGCTCGGCATCTTCCTGATCCCGATGCTCTATGTGGTCTTCGAGTCGCTGCGTGAATGGAAATGGAAGGGCGCCAAGCAAGGCGAACCCAAGGTTCGCCGCCCATGACGCGGCTTTGGTGCGCGGGGATCTGCGCCGCCCTGCTTTTCGCCTTCGCTCTCTGCGGCCCGGGCCACGCGGAGGCCGATCAAGGCTTTCAGGACTTTCTGCAATCGCTGTGGCCGCGCGCCGAGGCCGCCGGCGTCCGGCGCGCGACGTTCGA
>DAITNE010000059.1:0-944 GCA_036834765.1 Methylocella sp. | reverse complement strand
GCCGCTGAAATCCTATCTCGCCGAGGCGGTCTCGAACGCGCGGGTGCAACGGGGCCGCGCGGCGCTGGGGCGATGGAGAAGCGAACTCGCCAGCATCTCGCAACGGTTTGGCGTCCCGCCCGCGATCATCGTCGCGGCGTGGGGCATGGAGACCGATTTCGGCGCGGCGAAGGGCGGCAAGGACATCGTGCGTACGCTCGCGACGCTCGCCTATTTGCGACAGGACAGGGAGCTTTTTCGCGATGAATTCATCGCCGCGCTGGTCATTCTCGACAAGGGCGTCGTTCCGCGCGCGAAACTCCAGGGCTCATGGGCGGGTGCCATGGGCGATCCGCAATTCATTCCCTCCGCCTATCTGAAATATGCGGCGAGCTTTGACGGATCGGCCTTCGCCGACATCTGGGACAAGCCGGAAGACAGCCTCGCCTCGATCGCCAATTTCCTGCATCAGTCAGGATGGCGCGCGAAGCTGCCCGGGGGCATGGAGGTCAAGCTGCCGCCGGGGTTCGATTTTGCTTCGCTGCATGGAAGTTTTGGCGCCTTCGCGGCGAAGGGCGTCGTCAATGCGGATGGAAGTCGGCTGCGAGCGGAGGGCGAAGCCACCCTGTTCCTGCCATCGGGCGCGAGCGGCCCCGCCTTTCTGCTCTCCGATAATTACTGGGTGCTCAAAGCCTACAACAACTCGGACTCCTACGCGCTGTCTCTCAGCCTACTCGCCGACCGCATCGACGGTGGATCGGAGCTAAAAGGCCGCTGGCCAGCGGGCGAGACCTTCCTCAGCCGCGCCGACAAATCGACGATCCAGCGCGAGCTGCAAAAACGCGGATTCTACAGCGGCGTCATCGACGGGCGTTTCGGTCAGGCCTCGCGCGACGCCATCCACGCGTTTCAGGCGAGCGCCAAGATCAGCCCCGCCGACGGCTACGGTTCGCCGGAGGTTTTGC
>DAITNE010000058.1:519-7902 GCA_036834765.1 Methylocella sp. | reverse complement strand
CGACATGCTTCGAGCCCCCATCCGGCGTTGCGAACAGCCAGGCGCCGACGGCGTCGGGATCGAACCAGGCGTCGAACACGCGTTCCGGCGGCGCGGCGAGCCGGCGTGAGACCGCGACGGCCCCACTCAGCGTCTCAGCTACGAGGGGCATCGGGATCCCCTTTTTGCAAGTCCTTGAGATAGGTGTCGAGCCGGTCGAAACTGCCTTCCCAGAACCGGCTGTAAGTTTCCAGCCAGCCAGCTATCTCCCGCATTGGCGCGGCCTCGAGCCGGCAAGGGCGCCATTGCGCCTCGCGCCCGCGGCTGATGAGGCCGGCGCGCTCGAGCACCTTGAGATGCTTTGAAATCGCCGGCTGGCTGATGGAGAACGGGGCCGCGAGTTCGCCAACCGAGGCCTCGCCCTGCGCGAGCCTTGCGAGGATCGCCCGCCGGGTCGGGTCGGCGAGTGCGGAAAGCGTGGCGCTGAGGCGGTCCGTCATAACAAACCAACCTATTACATAACCACTTGACTATATACAGAGCGTCAAACCGCCCGTCAAGCGCGCCGTTCGATCCCGCGCTCTGCGGCAGCGCTGGCGGACGGAAGCCACGGTCGGCTACACCGGCACCCGCACGGTCGCCCTCAAGCCCCCCATAAAACTGTCGCTCAGCGTGATGTTGCCGCCATGCGATCTTGCGATGTCGAGGGCGATCGCCAATCCAAGCCCGGTGCCGCCGAGATCCTGGTTGCGCGCGTCGTCGATGCGGAAGAACGGCCGGAACACGTCTTCCCGCAAGGCCGCCGGAATGCCCGGTCCGTCATCGTCGACGTGGATCGTCAGAAAGCGCTTGTCCCGCACCGCCTCGACGGCGACGTTCTCGGCGTGGATTTGCGCATTGCCGATAAGATTGGAGAGGCAACGCTTGAAGGCGTCCGGCCGCAGAGTGACGATGGGATCGCCGCTATAGGCGATCTTGACGTCGAAGCCCTCGCGCACGGCGTCGAAACGCAGCTCCTCGAGAAAGTCGATCATGTCGATCTTCACGGCGCTCTCGCCGGCGGCGCCGCGCGCGAAGGCGAGATAGGCCTCGAGCATGCGCTGCATTTCGGCGACGTCCTTTTGCAGCTCCTGCGTCTCCTCGCTGTCGCCCATAAGCGCGAGCGACAGCTTGAAGCGGGTCAAAACCGTGCGCAGGTCATGGCTGACGCCGTTCAGCATCGTGGTGCGCTGCTCGATGGCGCGCTCGATGCGGCGCTTCATCTCGATGAAGGCGAGACCGGCCCGGCGCACCTCGCGCGCCCCGCGCGGCCTGAAGTCGCGGTCGCGGCCCTTGCCGAATTCCTCCGCGGCGCCGGCGAGCGACAGAATCGGCTTGATCTGACTGCGCAGGAAAATCACGGCGACGACGATGAGGACGAAGGACGTGCCGACCATCCAGAGCAGGAAGATATAGGAGTTCGAGGCGTAGGCGGCGCTGCGGTAGGCGGTGACGCGAAGGATCGAATCGTCGAGCTGGATGCGGATTTCAATGAGGTTCGACCGCCCGACGGTATCCAGCCAGAACGGCCGGCTGATCTGGCGCCGGATCTCGTTCGAGAGCGCCGCGTCGACGATCTGGAAGAACGGCTTGGGCAGCGCCGGCGGCAACGGGCCCAGCGGCAGAAAATCGGCGTCGATCTTGAGCCGGTCCTGCGCGATCCTTGTGACCTCGTCGTCGCTTCCGGGGAAGGTCTTATGAAGATCGATGATCGCCGCGATGTCCTGCGTCAGCGCCGTCGACAGCCGGTTGGTGACGAGCTGCCAGTGGCGCTCCATAAAGACGTAGGTCAGCACGCATTGCAGGATAATCATCGGCGCGATGACGATCAGCGCCGAGCGGGCATAGAGGCCCTCCGGCAGGATCTGGATAATTCGCCGCCAGAACCCGCGCAAAAACGCGCGGGGCCGCTCGATCGAACCGGCAAGGGAAATGCTCAACGCGCGGGTCCCGCAGAAAGCTGACCGGCCTTCCTAGCACATCCGTCTTTCCGCTTGAAATCGCCGCTTGAAACAGGAATCGAGCCTTGATCGCCGCGGCGAACGCGCCTCAGCGGTCGACCAGCAGGCGATAGCCGGCGCCGCGCGCCGTCTGCAGATGCAGCGGGTTCGCCGGGTCGCGCTCAATCTTCCGGCGCAGACGGTTGACCTGGACATCGACCGTGCGTTCGTTGCCGGCGACGCCGGATCCCGCCAGAGCCTCGCGCGGAACCGTCTCGCCGGCGTGCTCGGCGAGCAGTCGCAGCATTTCGCGCTCGCGGTCAGTGAGCCGGATGACTTCGTCGCGCTGGCGCAATTCGCCACGATCGAGATCGAAGCAAAAATCGCCGAAGCGCACCTGCGTCACCGGCCCCGGCGCGGCGCGGGGCTGCGCGCGGCGCAGGATCGAGGCGATGCGGAGGGCAAGTTCGCGCGGCTCATAGGGCTTGCCGAGATAATCGTCGACGCCGCTCTCAAAACCCGTCACGCGATCCTGCGCCTCCGTGCGGGCGGTCAGCATCAGTATGGGCACGCTGGCGAGATCGCTCGCATCGCGGCGCAACCGGCTCGCGAAATCGAAGCCATTTTCGCCGGGCATCATCACGTCGAGGACGATGAGGTCGAAGGCGAGGCTTTTGAGACAGGCCATGGCCTCGGACGCGTCCCCCGCCGTGGTGACGCGATAGCCCTGATTTGTGAGGACGCGCGACAGCAACGCGCGGATGCGGCGGTCGTCGTCGACGACCAGCAGATGCGCGGCGTCGTCAGCCGGCGCGCCGGCCGCCGGGGCGTCGTTGGAATCAAGGGTCACAGTTCCATCTCGCCAATCCATCTCGTCAGACTCCCGCGGCATGATCCCGGAAAGCAAAGGCTTCCCTCGGATTCACCCGCCAAAACAAAGCAACGAAGACCGTGATCGATTTGAATTTTCCAATCGCCAAGCTCTTCGCCCAAGGTCTTGGCCCAAGCTCTCGCGCGGCTACTCGCGAACCTGGCGGGGACGAGCCGGAGCGACAAGGGCCGCAGCTCTTTCCGTCTCGCCCTCATCGATGATGGCGAGAAGGAATTCCCTCGCCTTCGCGCGCGCGCCAAGCGGCAATTGCGCGAAGACGCGGGCGAATCGCCTCGACTGAACCCGCGCGGCGTCAAGGGCCAGCGCCTCGCCGCGCCGGGTCGGAAACAACAGGCGTTGACGACGATCGTTTTCGCCCGGGCAGGAGACGACAAAGTTCCGATCGAGCAGATCCTTCAACACGCGATTGAGGCTTTGCTTCGTGATCTTCAATATGTCGAGCAATTCGGCGATTGTGAGGCCGGCGCGTCTGTTCACGAAATGCAGCACCCGGTGATGCGCGCGGCCGAGGCCGAAGTCCTCCAGCAGATGATCCGCGTCGCCGACGAGATCGCGATAAGCGAAAAACATTAGCTCGATCAGCTCATCGTCAGGCGCTCCTCCGCCGGCCAGCGTGAGGCTTGAAAGCGGATGGTCGCCGTGAATTATTGGTTCTTTTTCGAGCGCCGTACCCACGCCAATGCCTTTATTTCCTTTATTTCGAATATTTCAGCAAAATAATTCCCGGTCAATAACAGGAGGCCGGGGCGAGTGGGCGACGCGGAACCCGGCGGCGTGCGTCGCCGACATGCGGCGCGACTGGCGCAACCCGTCATCACGATAAGTTACAAATAATTGCATTTTCTTCCAAAGTGGTCTTTACATCGCCCGCCATGATGAACGAAGCTCCCGTTGGAGAGGGCGCTCGCGCGGCCGTTACGCGCTTAAGCCCTGACCGCGAACGCAGTGCATGAGGAATTGCAGTCAATGTCGGTTTTGCCTTTCGATAAGCGCGACGGCTTTATCTGGTTCAACGGCGCCCTCGTCGCCTGGGCGGACGCCAAGCTTCATGTTCTCTCGCATGGCCTGCACTACGCTTCCGCCGTCTTCGAGGGCGAGCGCGCCTATGGCGGTCGCATCTTCAAGTCGAGCGAGCATTCCGAACGGTTCAGAGCTTCCGCCGAGACCCTCGACTTCACGATTCCCTATTCGGTCGCCGAACTCGACGCGATCAAGCATCAGGTGGTGGCCAAGAATAATTTCGAGAATTGCTACGTCCGCCCGATCGCCTGGCGCGGCAGCGAGATGATGGCCGTCGCGGCGCAGAACTCGACGATCAACGTCGCCGTCGCCGCCTGGGACTGGCCGAGCATGTTCGACACCGAAACCAAGATGAAGGGCATCAAGCTCGACATCGCCGAGTACAGGCGCCCCGATCCCCTGACCGCGCCCTGCCGGGCTAAGGCCGCCGGCCTCTACATGATCTGCACCATCTCCAAACATCGAGCGGAGCGGCGCGGCTACGCGGACGCGATGATGCTCGACTGGCAGGGCCGCGTCGCCGAGTGCACGGGCGCGAATATCTTCTTCGTCTCTGACGGCGCGCTGCACACGCCGATCGCCGACTGCTTCCTCGATGGCATCACGCGGCGCACGGTGATCGACCTCGCGCGCCGGCGCGGCGTCGAGGTGATCGAGCGGCGCATCATGCCGGAGGAGCTTGAGGGCTTCGAGGAGTGCTTCCTCACCGGCACCGGCGCAGAAGTGACGCCGGTTTCCGAAATCGGCCCCTACCGCTTCACGCCGTCGGCGATCTCCCGCGCGCTGATCGACGATTATTCCGCCGAAGTGCAGCCGAAAAAGAAAGCCGCCTGAGCGGCCGAGATTTCGGCCGCTCCAGGAAGCCGCCGCAACTCCTCAGCCGGCTGTCGCCAGCATGACGATCCTGACGAGTACGAGGCCGCCCGCCAGGACGAGATAGACGCGCAGCGCGATCATCCATATTTTGCTTGCGCGGGACATTTGCGCCGGGCCGAGCTCCGAGAGCTTCGGCATCCGCCACATCTCACGGTTCCAGACCTTTGCGTCCTCGGTCACGGCCGGACGCTTCAGGACGCCCGAGGCGAGCGCGGCGATCAGCGCAAGAGCGCTCCCGCCTCCGAGGATCGCCAGAATCACCGTCTCATTGGTTTCGTCGGGGAACAGGACCGACGCGGTCAGAATCACCGACAGCAGCAGCAAAACCACGATGACGGTGCCGGTGAACAGGTTCACCGCGCGAGAATTGGCCCAGGGACCGACGACCTGCCGGTCGTTGCAGAGCAGCAGCAAAAACACCGTTGCGCTCGGCAGAAGCACCCCGGCCAGCGTCTGCACCGCATTGGTCAAAAGGCCGAGCGGCGCGTTCGGCGTCAGGACCAATCCGGCCGCGACGACGATCAGGGCGCAATAGACGGCGTAAAAGCCTTTGGCGTCCTTCACTTTGCGATGCAGCGAATGACGCAGCGAAAAAACGTCCCCGATGGCGTAGGCCGTGGCGAGGGACACCGCCGCCGCGCCGATCAGGCTCGCGTCGATAAGGCCGATGGCGAAGAGCACGCCGGCGACCCGGCCCGCATGGGCCTCGAGGCCGGCGGCGACTCCGGCGGCGTCGGTGAAATTGCCGAATTCGGGCCGGCCGGCGAAAGCCGCCGCGGCGAAGGCCATCATGGCGCCGGCGCCGATCACCACGAGGACGATGCCGAGCCAGAGATCGATGCGCTCGTAGCGCATGAAGCGGGGCGTAATGCGCTTGTCGATGACATAGCTCTGCTGGAAGAAGAGCTGCCACGGCGCGATGGTGGTTCCGACGATGGCGATCACCAGCAGCATGACGTCGCTGAGCTTGCCGCCCGCCGGAAACTGCGGCGTGAACATGCCGCGCGCGATCTCGCCGAACGGCGGATGGACCATGATGAAAACCGGCACAAGCACGAGGCTGCCGGCGACGAGCGCGAGCGCGAAGCGCTCGAACCGCCGGAAATCTCCCGTCGCGGCGGCGCCCATCACCGCGGCCGCCGCCAGAACGACGCCAACTTCCCTTGGCAACCCGAGATAGCCAAGGCCCAGCGCGATGCCGATGAATTCGGTGACGATCGTCAAGCCGTTGAGGATGAACAGGTCGATGACGCTGAAGGCACCCCAGAATTTGCCGAACCGCTCGAAGATCAGGCGGGCGTGGCCGACGCCGGTCACCGCGCCGAGGCGCAGCACCATCTCCTGGTTGACGTAGAGAACAGGGACCAGAAAGATCAGCGTCCACAGCAGCGAGACGCCATAATTCTGGCCGGCCTGCGTGTAGGTCCCGAAGGCGCCGGCGTCATTGTCGCCGACCATCACGATGAGGCCGGGGCCAAGGATGGCGAGCAGGGTCGAAAGCTGCCGCCGCCAACCGCGCCGCGGGCCGGTGTCATGACGAAGGATGGTTCCGAATGCGCCCTGGATGTGGCCGACATGGGCCTCGTCGAGGACGGCGGATTGCACGGTATCGTTTGAGACGTGGATCGTCATGGCTGCCTCCTGGCCGGTCCGGCGCGGAGGCGAGCCGTTTACGCGGCTGAAACGCTCCGACGCGCCTTGCGCCCGTCTTGAATGGACTGGATGTTCCGATCGGGGCGCCCGCCGCAGCCTTCGCAAAGGACTTCGACGGACCTACTGGGGCCGTCTTTCATATCGAAACTCCTGGGATGCGAGGGATCGCGCCTCGGTGCGCGCGGGACGTCGAGGCATGCGCCGCCGATGTCCGGCATGGGAGCGCGAAACGCGGCCGCCACGCGTGCGGAACAATAACCAAAATGGCGTGTGGGAGCTTTTTCATGGCTCGCCTCCGATCCTTAAGTTTTATCCAGGACCGGACGGCGAGCGGGGCGGCGGCCTTTAGGCCGCTTTAGCGCTCACGCGGGATTCCGGCCCGCGGACGTTGCAATGTCGTGGGGCGACGGATCGCGGCGCAGCGCCGCGGCCGAACAGCCCAAGCCTGTACTGCCCATGTCTCTTTCGATGGTTGTGAATCGGCTGGGACGCGCCCGGTCGATATAGCGGAAATGATCTCGCCGGGGCGATCTGTCAACCCAAAAAATCGCGGCTCCCTTGCGCTGGTTAGCGATTCATACCACTGAGGCTCAAGTGCGCGCATTCGACGCGGGCGCAACGGCCAAAGGTTCAATCGTGTCCGTCATCCAGAATTTCGACGCAGGCAGATTGCTCGACCTCTGCGTCAGCCTCGCCATCGCCTTCGTGCTGGCGACGCTGATCGGAGCCGAGCGCCAGTACCGGCAACGCAATGCGGGGCTTCGCACCAATGTGCTGGTCGCGGTCGGGGCGGCCGCCTTCGTGACGCTCGGAATGCGCGTCAACGGGGCTCCGGGCGCGACCCAAATCGCCGCCTATGTGGTCTCCGGCATCGGCTTTCTCGGCGCCGGTGTAATCATGAAAGAGGGCGCGCAGATTTCAGGATTGAACACCGCCGCGACGCTGTGGTGTTCGGCCGCCGTCGGCGCGCTTTGCGGCGGCGGT
>DAITNE010000058.1:0-509 GCA_036834765.1 Methylocella sp. | reverse complement strand
C
The DNA here is from genome assembly GCA_036834765.1 of Methylocella sp. GTDB lineage: Bacteria > Pseudomonadota > Alphaproteobacteria > Rhizobiales > Beijerinckiaceae > Methylocapsa. Next base: position 508 of record DAITNE010000058.1, on the reverse strand, counting down.
AACGCCATCAGCCGCGCGCCGATCGATGAGCGCACCTCGGAGGCGACCTATGAGGTGCATGTCGCGACGCATCCGGAAAACGTCGGCGAGGTGCGCGACCTCCTCGCCGAGGCGCTCGAACAGGCGAATTATCCGATCCGCGAGATCGAGGTTTTCGAGCGCGCGCCGGAGGTCAGCGAGATCGTCGCGACCTTGATCAGCACGGCCGTCGATCCGGCCGAGCTTGACGCCGTGGCCGGCCTTGTGGAGCAGTCGCCGCACGTGTCCTACGCGAGCTGGGCGGCGAGCGCGCCCGAATAGCGACAGGCAGCAGGGAAGCGGGCGATGCCGGAAATGCAACAGCCGGGAAAGGGCATGCCGAAGGGCCGCATGGAGGCTTTCACCGACGGCGTCGTCGCCATCATCATCACCATCATGGTACTGGAGCTGAAAGTGCCGGCGGGCCACGATTTCGAGGCGCTGGCGGCGAGCCTCCCGGTGTGTAATTGCTCAGGCTGCGGCTATGTTG
>DAITNE010000057.1:0-7908 GCA_036834765.1 Methylocella sp. | reverse complement strand
GAGCCGGTAGATATGGCGCAGGTTTTTCGCGATTTCGGGGTCTAGCGGACGCTCGGAATCGAACGGGCCGCCCGGCGCGAGGCGCATCAGGAAGAACGCCAGCGCGATGACGATGAACAGGGTCGCCAAAGAGGCGAAGATGCGGGAGAGCGCGCGCCAAGCCATGGGTTAGCCGGGTCCGGCTTTATGATGCGACTGGTCTGGCGGCATGCTCTCTCAGGGGCGCGGATTTGCGCGAGCTTAGCAGATGTGAGTTCAAAGCGTCACGCGGTGCGAAATAGGCGGCGGCTTTCGGCGGTCCAGGTTGCGCAGTTTGAGGCAAAGGCTTCCGCCTTCGGCCACCATCTTTGGTGCGGTTCATCGCACATTCAACTTGATCGTGCTTTCAATCGACCGCGACGTTGAATTGCGCGTTTGCGCCTTGAGGGAAACCATGACCTTCGGCCCTGATCCACGAGCCGCGCTGGTCGCGCTGAACAGATTTGGGCTGGGCTCTAAGCCCGGCGATCTCATCGCCGCCGCCGCGGATCCGCGCGGCTTCATCCTGCAGGAGACGCAGCAGCCGCGCGCGGCTTTGCTGGAGCAGCCGCAACTCCCAAACTCCAGCGCCGCGCTCCAGGCCTTATTCGCGGATCAACAGAAAACACGCGCCGAGCGCGAGCGCGACGCCGCGCAAGCGATGGCGAGCGCCGCGCAGGCGGCATTGGTCAGCCCGGCAATGGCGGCGACGCCGCAGCAGGCGCCGATGACCGCCGCGACCGCGCCGGACGCCAAGCCGAAGCCGCCGGAGCCCCGTGTAGAGCAGAAATTGTTTCGTGCCGAGGCGATGGCGCGCTTCCAAAAGCAAGCAGCCGCCTCCGCAGGCTTCGTCGAGCGGCTGGTTGCGTTCTGGTCGAACCATTTCGCTGTTTCCGTCGCCAAGGATCAATTTGTCCGCGCCGTAGTGGGGCCCTTCGAACGCGAGGCGATCCGCCCCTATGTGCTGGGTAAATTCGCAGACATGCTTAAAGCCGTAGAGAGCCACCCGGGGATGCTTTTTTATCTCGACAATCAGCGCTCCATTGGACCTAACTCGGCGGCGGGACGCTTCGCCGGCAAAGGCCTAAACGAAAATCTGGCGCGCGAAATTCTCGAGCTGCACACGCTCGGCGCGGACGGCGGCTATACCCAGGCCGACGTGACCGCGCTCGCCCGCATCCTCACCGGCTGGAGCTTCGCCGAGCCCGATAGCGGGGTCGGCGCGCCCGGCGCATTTCTCTTCAAATCCAATTGGCACGAACCCGACGCGCAAATTCTGCTCGGCGAGTCTTATGCTCCGACTGGACAGCGCCAAGGCGAAGCGGCTCTCGCCGACATCGCGCGGCGCGCATCCACGGCGACGCATATCGCCACAAAGCTCGCGCGTCACTTCATCGCCGACGAGCCGCCGCCGGATTTGGTCGCAAAACTTGCGAAGACGTTCCGCGACTCCGACGGCGATCTGAAAGCGGTGACCATCGCGCTCATCGGCGACGATGAAGCCTGGCGGGCGTCGATGACCAAAATCCGCACGCCCAATGAATTTTTGATCGCCGCGGCACGCGCGACGGGAGGCCTTCCGCCGGATCCCGGCCCGACGCTCAACATGTTGAACGCCCTCGGAATGCCGCTGTGGCAGCCGGCCGGACCCAACGGCTTCGCCGACACGCAAGCGGCTTGGGCGACGTCGGAATCGATGAAGCTCCGTCTCGATGTCGCCTGGCAGATCGCCCAGCGGGCAAAGGTCGCCGAAAACCCGCTCGGCATTCTCGAGGTCGTCGCCGGGCTGGCGGCCTCACCCGAGACGCGGGATACCGTATCGCGTGCGGAGTCGCGCCAGCAGGCGCTCGCCATCATTTTTATGGCGCCCGAATTCCAGAGGAGGTGAGCATGGCTTTGTCCCTGAAACCGGCGTCGATCTCGCGCCGCTCCCTGCTCGTCGCGGGCGGCGCGTCTTGCGCCATCGGTTTTTTGCCGAGAGCCGCGAGCGCCGCGGCCGCGAGCGATCCTCGCCTCGTCGTCATTATCCTGCGCGGCGCGCTCGATGGCCTGTCCGCCGTCGCGCCCGTCGGCGATCCCGACTACGCGAGCCTGCATGGCGCCCTCTCGCTGTCGCCGGTCGGCGACCACGCCGCTCTGCCGCTCGATGGTTTTTTCGCGCTGCATCCCTCGATGCCGGTTTTCGCCAGGCTCTATAAGGAAAACCGCGCCAGCGTCATCCATGCGGCGGCGACGAGCTATCGCGATCGGTCCCATTTCGACGGACAGGATGTGCTGGAGAGCGGCTATGCCGGGCCGGGACGCACGGAGTCAGGCTGGCTCAATCGCGCCCTCTTTTCTTTGCAGACGACGGACTCCCCACATCCTCGCGGGCTTGGCGTCGGCGCCGCGCCGCCGCTCGTCATGCGCGGTCCCGCTTCGGTGCTTGGTTGGGCGCCGCAGATTCTGCCCGGCGCGAGCGATGATCTTGCCATGCGGGTGCTCGATCTTTACCGGCGCCGCGACGCGGCGCTTGCTGCGGTGCTGCGGGTTGGGCTCGACACCGACGCCATGGCGACGCGCGGCGGACTGACCGGCGATATGGCGAAAGCGCGCGGCGGAATGGATCAGCCGAACGGCATGCGGCAGGCCGCGCGGGCAGTGGCGCTCCTACTGGCTGAACCGGCCGGCCCGCGCGTCGCGGGGCTCGCTTTCGACGGCTGGGACATGCACGCCAATGAAGGCGGCGCCACGGGCCAGCTCGCAACGCGACTCTCAGGTCTCGACGGCGCTTTCGAGGAGCTGGAATTGGGGCTCGGCGCGAATTGGAAGGATACCGTCGTCGTCGCCGTCACCGAGTTCGGGCGCACCGCGCGCATCAACGGTACGGGTGGGTCCGATCACGGAACCGCCGGCGTCGCGCTGATCGCCGGCGGCGCGGTGAAAGGCGGGCGCGTCATCGCCGATTGGCCGGGGCTAAAGGCCAATCAGCTCTATCAGGGACGCGATCTCGCGCCGACGACCGACTTGCGCGCCGTGACGAAAGGCCTACTCGCGGATCTTTTTCGCCTGTCCCCGTCGATGCTGGCCGACAAAGTGTTTCCCGATTCCAGCGCCGTCGCGCCAATGCGCGACCTGCTCGTCGGCTGAAATCGTTCATGTAGATCGGCGCCTCTCCCCGCATCAAAAAGAAAAGGCGTAGATCGCTCCGTCCGCGCCGACGTAGAGCCGGTCTTTTGTCGCAATCAGCGTTTGCAAATGGCGCAGACCGGTCAGGCCCGCAGACGGTCCGTCGAACAGCGGCTCCCCGGTGTCGCCCCGGAAACCGTGCAGCCGATTATCCCCTTCGGCGCCGAGGATCCAGACGATCGGATTCGAGCGCCCATCCGTGGTGGTCACGATCGGCGATCCTTCGCCATACAATGGGGCGCACCAGGCCGTGGTCATCGCTGGCGGAGAGCCGGATTGGATTTTCAGGACCGTGAGGCCTGCGTCACGCTCCGGCGCCCGACAATGCGCGCCCTGCCCGAGAAAGGCGACGAAAACGCCGTCGTCCGCAGGATAGGCGGCGGGAGCGGTGACGATAAACCCGGCCACGGTCAGGACGGCGAGGCTGCCGCCGATCCCGCCAAGATCGTTGCGGTCGAGAAGATAAGCTTTTCCGTCCTTGCCGAGCGCAAGGATCAGCGCCTGCGCGCCGCTTTGAGTCGGCGCGTCCAAAGGCAGCGGATTGGTTCCGCCGAGGTCGGCGTCTCGCGCGTCGAGAGCCTGCCAGTCCGACGGGGTGAAGAAATCCTTTTTATCGTCGGATCGACGCAAATCGGGAGCCAATCGTGTGACCGCCTCGCCGTCGCTCCAGACCCTTGCGTCGAACGTATTGCCGGTCGCGGCGAATAGCGACTTTCCGTCGGTGCTGACGCCGCCAGGCGCCCAGATGCCGCCGCCCCGCGCGCGCGTAGCCCAGCTCGTCACGGTTCGCGGATCGGAAAGGGAATCCCCACGACGAAGCCATGATACCTGCCGCAATCGCCGGTATGACCGCCGAAAGGCACGTAAAGCGTCCCCCTGAGTATTGCTAGCGCGCCCCGCTGGTTCTGGTCGCGTGGCTCGAAATCCTTCCCTTTGAGCGAATCCGCTATGTCGACCGGCCAGCCCGGCAATGGCGAACCATCCTCAAGCGACAGCGCAAAGACGCGATGGCGGGGCCCAGACGGAGTTTCGATCGCGGCGTCGAGATAGATCGCCTCGCGCGATGCGTCGATGACGGGCGCGCCTGTGATTCCGAGCGGATCGATATTGCCGCACGGCAGCGACGATCGCGCGACGGGCGCGCCGAGGGACCTTTTCCAAACTTCGGCGCCCGTATTCGCATCGATTGCGTAGACGACATTGTCTTCGGTCGCGAGGAGCAGGATCGCCGGGCGGGCGCCCGCCGCGCGCCAATAAAGCGGCTGCGCATAGACATGTCCTGCGATCCGCGGGCGAAAATCCTTGTCGAGGCGCAGCGAACGGGCTCGATCCCAGGTCAGCCCCGGGACCACGAAATTGCCGCTGCGATCCGGATGACCATGGTAGGAAAGCACCGATCGTTGCTCGGGATCGGCGTAAGACGGGATGCCTGTTCCGAGCGCCACGCATAAAAGCAAGATGAGGATTGAACGTTTCATCGGATCATCCGGGCGTTGGCCTTCGCAGAACCTGCGCGGATCAAGCGCAATCTCCGCTTCGTTTCAGGAGCATAGTTCAAACTTATAGACCAACGACCCCCACCGCGCTTTTGCTTGCTGCACCCAAAAGCCTTCCCCCCGCGCGAAAAATCATCTATTGGCCAGCCTTTTCGCGGCTAGGCCGCATTGATGGTACGATTACTGATGTCAGACACTTCGCCGACGCGCATCGATCGCCGTTTCGCCGAGCTTGCCAAAGACCGCCGCGCGGCGCTGGTGACGTTCGTAATGGCGGGCGATCCTGATCTTGCGACGAGCCTTGAAATTCTCAAAGCCCTGCCCAAGGCGGGAGCCGATGTGATCGAGGTCGGCATGCCCTTCACCGATCCCATGGCCGATGGTCCGGCGATCCAGGCGGCGGGCCTGCGGGCCCTGCGTGCTGGAACGACGCTGGCCAAAACCCTCCGCCTCGTCGCGGATTTCCGCGCGAACGATCAAACGACGCCGATCGTCCTTATGGGCTATTACAATCCGATCTATGTGCATGGGGTCGAAGCTTTCCTCGTTGAGGCCAAAAAAGCCGGCGTCGATGGCCTCATCGTCGTCGACCTGCCGCCTGAGGAGGACGCCGAGCTGTGCCTGCCGGCGCTGAAGGCGGGGCTGAATTTCATCCGCCTCGCGACGCCGACGACGGACGCCGCGCGGCTGCCGGCCGTACTCGCGAACACCTCCGGCTTCGTCTATTACGTCTCGATCACCGGGACGACCGGCGCGGCGACGCCGGATTTTTCCGCGACGGCGGCGGCGGTCGCGCGAATAAAAGCCCACACAGATTTGCCGGTCGCCGTCGGCTTCGGCGTCAAGAGCGCGGCGAACGCCGAAGCGATCGCCGCCCACGCAGACGGGGTGGTTGTCGGTTCGGCGATCGTCGAGGCGCTGCGGGGCTCGCTCGACGCGGCCGGCAAGGCGACGCCGCAAACCGTCGAAGCGGTGAAGGCGCTTGTGGCCGACATCGCCCGGGGCGTTCATCAGGCGTCGCTTACGGCAGGATAGATCGCCTCTATCTCGTACCCGGACCTTTCGGACCGCATTATTTCTGTCGCAAATGGGCCTTGAAGCCTCTAAATAGGCCGAAGCCGTCGCGACGGCGAACGCACGTCGGCGCAGCTTAAGGCCCGCATGCGATCGAAACCAAAAGGTCGCCTCTATCAGGATCTTGCATGAACTGGATCTCGAATGTCGTCCCGCCCAAGGTCCGGTCGTTCCTGCGCCGGGAATCGCCTGAAAATCTCTGGGTCAAATGTCCCGAAAGCGGCGAACTCGTCTTCCATAAGGATCTCGAGGCCAATCTTTTCGTCGTGCCTGGATCTGGCTATCACATGCGCTTCGGGACGAAGGCGCGCCTTTCCAACCTGTTCGACGGCGGCGTTTACGACGAGCTTCCGAGCCCCGAGGCGCCGCTCGATCCGCTGAAATTTCGCGACGTCAAGCGCTACACCGACCGGCTCAGGGAATATCGTCTGAAGACCGAGACGCAGGACGCCGTGAAGCTCGCCAGCGGCAGACTGGAGGGCATGGAGATCGTCGTCGCCGTTCAGGATTTCGATTTTCTCGGCGGGTCTCTTGGGATGGCGGCGGGCGAGGCGATCATCACCGGCATGATGGCCGCCGTTCAGCGCCGCACGCCGTTCATCATCTTCACTGCCTCGGGCGGCGCGCGGATGCAGGAAGGCATTTTCTCGTTGATGCAGATGCCGCGCACGACGATCGCCGTGCAGCGACTGCGCAAGGCCAACCTGCCCTATATCGTAGTCCTGACCAATCCGACGACGGGCGGCGTGACGGCGTCCTACGCCATGCTTGGCGATATCCATATCGCCGAGCCCGGCGCCGTCATCGGCTTTGCTGGCGCGCGCGTCATCGAGCAGACCATTCGCGAGCGGCTGCCCGAGGGCTTCCAGCGCGCCGAATATCTCGAAGCGCATGGCATGATCGACATGGTCGTGCAGCGTCACGACATGCGCGCCACGCTCGCGCGCGTCTGCGCGCTTCTGACCCGCACGCCGCGCGTTGAACACGCCGCCTGACGCACGCAGGAAACGCGCACCATGACTCCGCTCGATGCCTTGCTGGCGCGCCTCTTCCTGCTGCATCGCAAGGACATCGAGCTGACGCTCGGCCGGATGGAGCGTTTGCTCGCCGCCCTCGGATCGCCGGAACGGATGCTGCCCCCGGTCGTCCACGTCGCCGGCACCAACGGCAAGGGCTCGACCATCGCCTTCATGCGCGCCATTCTCGAGGCGGCGGGAAAGCGGGTTCATGTCTATACGTCGCCGCATCTCGTCCGCTTTCACGAGCGCATCCGCATCGGCGCGGAAGGCGGCGGCAAACTCGTCAGCGATGACGAACTCTACGCCGCGCTGAACCATTGCGAAAAGGTCAACGCCGGCGCGCCGATCACGTTTTTCGAATTCACCACTGCGGCGGCCTTCAAGATCTTCAGCGAAAATCCGGCCGATTACCTGCTCCTTGAAGTGGGACTCGGCGGCAGAGGCGACGCGACCAACGTCATTCCCGCGCCGAGGGCGACCGTGGTGACGTCGATCTCGATCGACCATACGGAATTTCTAGGGCAGACGATCGCGAAGATCGCTTATGAGAAGGCGGGAATTTTCAAGGCCGGCGTTCCGGCGATCCTCAGCGTTCAGCACGACGACGCGCATAAGGTGCTGCGATTCGAGGCCGCGCGAGCGGGCGCGCCGGCGATCGATGCGGCGAGCGATTTTTCCGCCCGCGAAGAACATGGCCGCCTCATTTTCGAGGACCCGCGCGGACTTCTCGATCTGCCGTTGCCGCGGCTGCCCGGGCGCCACCAGCTTGAGAATGCGGCGACCGCCATCGCGGCCTTGCGCTGCATCGAGCCGGATCTGCGCCTCGAAGCCTTCGAGCGCGGCCTGACGCAGGTCGACTGGCCAGCCCGCCTGCAAAATATCGTCAAAGGGCGCGTTTGCGATATCGCGCCGAAAGGGGCCGAGATCTGGCTCGATGGCGGCCATAATGAAGACGGCGGCCGCGCGCTCGCGGAAGCCATGGCCGATTTCGCGGACAAGACGGAAAGGCCGTTGGTCATCATCTGCGGCACGCTGACGACCAAGGACACGGGCGCGTTTCTGCGCTCCTTCAAGGGCCTCGCGCAGGAGGTGCTCGCCGTTGCACGACATCGTGGAGTCCTGGCGGTGGTATA
>DAITNE010000056.1:0-7958 GCA_036834765.1 Methylocella sp. | reverse complement strand
TCCTCGACATCAAGATGCCGCGCATGGACGGGATGGAGACCTTGCGCCGTTTGCGCCAGAAGTCGGACATGCCGGTGATCTTTCTCACCTCCAAGGACGAAGAGATCGACGAATTATTCGGCCTCAAGATGGGCGCCGATGATTTCATCCGCAAACCCTTTTCGCAGCGTCTCCTCGTCGAGCGGGTGAAGGCGATTTTGCGCCGCGCCAACCCCAAGGACGCCGCCTCGCAGAAGGAGGCCGACGCCAAGATTCTCGAGCGCGGCCTTCTGAAAATGGACCCGGAGCGCCACGCCTGCACCTGGAAGGACGATCCGGTCACGCTCACCGTCACGGAATTTCTGATCCTGCAGGCGCTGGCGACGCGGCCCGGGGTCGTGAAGAGCCGCAACGCGCTGATGGACGCCGCCTATGACGACCAGGTCTATGTCGACGACCGCACCATCGACAGCCACATCAAGCGGCTGCGCAAGAAGTTCAAGGCTGTGGACGACGATTTCGAAATGATCGAAACCCTTTATGGAGTCGGTTATCGCTTCAAGGAGTAGCGTGGCGCTCTGCTTGACGCGCTTCGCCTGGGGGAAGAGGAAGCGGTGACGCTCGAGGCGCAACCGGACGTGAATTTCGAGCGAACGCAGATCGCGACGGCGCGCGCGAAGCGGATGCGCCGCAGCCTCTCCGCGCGGCTGCGCGGTTTCCTGCGCGGATTGAGTTCGCGGTTTTCATCATCCCTGACGCGCCGCATCGTCGTCCTGAACCTTGGCGGCCTCGTCGCCCTCCTCCTCGGCTTTCTCTATCTCAATCAGTTCCGCGAAGGTTTGATCGACGCGCGCGTGCAGAGCCTGCAGACGCAGGCCGAAATCATCGCGGCGGCGGTCGCGGCCTCCGCCACGGTCGACACCGAGTCGATCACGATCGATCCCGAAAAACTGCTTCAGCTGGCGCCGGGCGAAAGCTACGCGCTCTCCGACGATTCGACGCCTTCGCTGGAATTCTCGATCAATCCCGAAAAGGTGGGGCCGGTGCTGCGCCGGCTCGCCTCGCCGACCAACACGCGCGCGCGAATCTATGATCGCGACGGCTATCTCCTGCTTGATTCGCACTCGCTGACGACCCGTTCGAACATTCTTCGCTTCGATCTTCCGCCGGTTGCGCAAGATGAGAAGGGCTCGCTCCTTGAGCGCGCCTGGAGCAAGCTGAAAGGCATGATCTGGCGTTCCGACCTGCCCCTCTACGAGGAGAATGGGCTCGACAACGGCAAGAGCTATCCGGAGGTCAATCACGCCCTCGGCGGCGGCGAGCAATCGATCGTCCGCGTCAACGCGAAGGGTGAAACGATCGTCTCGATCGCCGCGCCGATCCAGCGTTTTCGCGTCGTGCGCGGGGCGCTCCTTTTGTCGACGCAAGGCGACGACATCGACAAGATCATCGCATCGGAACGCTGGGCGATCGTGCGCATCTTCCTCGTCTCCGCGATCATCATGTTTCTCCTGTCGCTCTTCATCGCCGGCACGATCGCCGAGCCGATCCGGCACCTCGCCGAAGCGGCGGATCGGGTCCGGCGCGGCACGAAATTTCGCCGGGAGATTCCAGATTTCACCGATCGCTCGGATGAGATCGGCCATCTGTCCGGCGCCCTGCGCGATATGACCAAGGCGCTTTACGACCGCATGGACGCGATCGAGAGCTTCGCCGCCGATGTCGCGCATGAATTGAAAAATCCGCTTACCTCCCTGCGCAGCGCAGTCGAAACCCTGCCGATCGCGAAGAAGCCCGAAACGCAGCAGCGCCTGCTCGCCGTCATTCAACACGACGTCAAGCGCCTCGACCGGTTAATCAGCGACATTTCGGACGCCTCGCGCCTCGATGCGGAGCTCGCCCGCGCCGACATGGACCTAGTCGATCTCGAATCGATCCTGCAAACGGTCATCGCCATGGCCAATCAGATGAATGCGGAATCGCCTGTCCACGTCGGCCTGACGGTCGCCAGCGGCTATTATGACGAAGCCCGGAAAGCCGGATTCCGCGTCTTGGCGCATGACTCGCGGCTCGGCCAGGTGTTCAATAATCTGATCGACAATGCGCGTTCGTTCTCGCGCGCTGGCGGCAGGGTTCGCGTTCACCTGCGCGCGGCCAAGCTCGCCGCCGATCACGGCCACTGGCGCGACGGATTCGAGATCACCGTCGATGACGACGGGCCGGGCATTCCAGCCGACGCCTTCGAGCGGATCTTCGAACGCTTCTATACCGATAGACCCAGTCAGGGATTTGGCCAGAACTCAGGCCTCGGTCTGTCGATCTCGCGTCAGATCATCGAGGCGCATGGCGGCCGCATCTTCGCGCGCAACCGGGTTGGGCCCTCCTTCAAGGAAGGAGAACCGCCGCCGGTGCTCGGCGCGCGCCTGACCATCTGGCTGCCCCGGGCCTGACGGCCGGCGTACGATCTGTCATGGCGGGATCCTGGTCGAGGGCGCGTTTCGGCCGAGAGAATTCGCTGGCGAAGAGGGATTCGAAAGACCGATGGTGGACAGCGAGATTCACGCCAGCGCCGTCGCAATCGGGGAAGCCGGCGTTCTCATTCGCGGCGCGTCGGGATCCGGCAAAAGCCGGCTGGCGTTGGCGCTAATCGCGGGCGCCCGCGGCGCCGGCGTCTTCGCCCGCCTCATCGGGGACGACAGGATCAGGCTTGAAAGCGGCAATGGACGGCTGATCGCAAGAGGCCATCCGCTGATCCTCGGGCAGATCGAACAAAGGGGCGCCGGGATTTTGCGGACGCCCTTCATCGCCGCCGCCGTCGTCCGCCTCGTCGTCGACATCGTTCCCGCCGACAAGGCGGCGCGCCATCCCGCGCCCGCGCATGAACCGGCCGACTCGCGATCTGCGGATTGGGATTTCAGCGGCCTCGCCGACGTCGAACTCGCCGGCGTCCGCCTGCCGAGGCTGGTCGCCCCCGATACGGCCGCGGGGGCCGACCTCGCCGTCGCGGTGCTCCAGCATTTCCGGCTGGCGAAATTCGGCGACGCCGCCGGGGCGTAATCGTTCAGGCGCACGAAGGCTCGGCGCCCCATCGGTAACCGGTGCGAAAGAAAATTGGCAAAATCAGGCGGTTCGCGATTCATTTCACTTGCCAAGAAGGCCGCAACGCACAAAATGCGTTTCGCTTTTGCGCAGGTACATGGCCGCATCGACGCAAAGGTCGCCGACGCTGCGGTGCAGCTGAAGTAAATCGTTAGAAATCAGGATCATCCAGACGGTCTTGTCATTTCGGAACTTATCAGTTCGCCACTTTTGCCGCATCGCGTTCTCCGCACGGGCAGTCTGCTTTGAACCTTCCAACCATGCGTGGCGCCTTCCCTTGACAAACGCTCGCCCTGTCGCCGTTGATCACCGACGGAGTTCGTGAATGCGCGGCCCCAACCGATGATCGGCCTGGTTCTCGTCACCCACGGCCACCTCGCCACGGCGTTTCGCGCGGCCCTCGAGCATGTCGTCGGCCCGCAGAAGCAGGTCGAGACCGTTTCGATCGGGCCCGACGACGATATCGAGCAGCGGCGCAAGGACATCGTCGCCGCGGTGGAGACGGTCGATAGCGGTTTTGGCGTCGTCGTGCTCACCGACATGTTCGGCGGGACGCCGTCGAACCTCGCAATCTCGGTGATGAACGGGTCGCATGTCGAGGTCGTCGCCGGGATCAATCTTCCAATGCTGATCAAACTCGCTTCGGTGCGCGAAAACGCCAGCCTCGAACAGGCCGTCATTCAGGCGCAGGACGCTGGCCGAAAATATATCTACGTCGCCAGCCGGGTGTTGAGCGGAAAATAATGCAAGGCGAACGCGACCCTTCCGAACGCGACCCGTGCGACGATTGTCCGGAGTTTCAGCCGCCGGAGGGCGCGCTCGTCCGCGAGGTCACGATCATCAACCGCAAAGGCCTGCACGCGCGGGCGACGGCGAAGCTCGTGCGATGCGTCGATGGATTCGACGCCGACGTTTTGGTCGGACGCTGCGGCGAGATGGTAGGCGGGACATCGATCATGGGCATTCTGACCCTCGGCGCCGGGCCCGGCATGACGATCACCATTACGGCGACAGGAGCAGAGGCGGAGGAGGCGCTCGACGCCATCGAGGCGCTGGTGGCGAACCGTTTCGGCGAAGATGAGTGAGCGCCAAGAGCCATCGGCCTAGCGTCCGCCCAGAGCGGGATGAGGAGCATCCCGCTCTAGACTCGTGCAATCGATCAGCTTCATGAATTTGAATTGTTTCAATCCAAATTCAACGTGATCTAGTGGTCGTCGCCGTCGTGATCGTGGCCGCTCCCCGGAGCGAAAAGATCCGAGATAACGTCGACCGAAGCATCGCAGGCGTGATTGAGGCATGGCAGTCTGAAGCCCGCCTCGAGCGTCTTCAGCAGCGAGAAATGCATATAGTAGCGTCCGCTCTCGACGTGGCTGACGCCATAGTTGGTGTCGACGATCAACAAGACCTTGTTGACGATATTCGGCACGACCGCGTAGTCGTTTTCGTCCCAAACGACGACGATGGCGTTGCGGCCATGTTTCCAGAGCGGCGCGTTGTGGATGCTTTCCACAATCTTCTTGACCGTCGCGTCGCCGCGACGAAGCAGGGCGGGATTGAGGCCCGCTTGCGTTCCGTTGTCGTTCGGATCATAGGCGCAAACGGCGGTGTCATTGCCGCGGCCATGCTGATCATTGCACTGGTTGGGCACGATGAAAGAGAAGTTCGGCGCGGTGCCCGAACCAAGGTCGACGTAAAGACCCTGCGGTCCATCGAAACCCACGGTGCGCGCAAGGCTCAGATCTGGATCCTGCCCCTCCTGAACGCTCTTGAAATAGGCGAACGGGTTATGCTTGACGGCATAGAGCTGGACGATTGTCGACTGCGTCAGGGGGCCGGCCGGCGCCGGCAAAGGCGGCAGGATCTGGGTGAAATCGGTTGAGTCCGTGAAGACGCCGTCGCTGTAGTTCACGCGGTCGGCGCCAACCAGCGGCAGGGATTCCTGATAAGATTTCCAGCTGAGGCCCTTCGCGACCAATTGGTCGGCGATGGTCTGCCCGAGCGTGTTGGGGTTGGCGGCGATCGAACGCTGGCCATCGATATTGTTCAGGCCGGGCGGCCCGGCCTCATTCGTCGTGTCGATGGCGACGGTCGGTGCGTCCTTGCCTTGCCCTGCGATTGGGCAAACTGGCCCGGTCACGGGGTTGTCGGTCTGCGCGACGCCCGTCGCGAGATTGGTCTGGCAGGCGCTGTTGTGCCAGTCGGGCGCATCGTCGGTAAGAACGCCGAAATTCGAGCCGCCGACAATCTCAAGATAATTCGTCAGGCTCGGATGGGCAACGGCGAAATAGTTTGTGGCGAAATTGGCGTGAGCAGCGAACGCGTTGACGTAGGGCGCGTTGGGATTATTGAAAATCTCGTCGTAGCCGTGATTCTCCATCACGACCAGAAACACATGGTCGAGTGGCGGTATGCCTGTCGGAACCTGGCCAGCTGAGGCCGGATTCGCCGACAAGGCCATCGCGAGGCAAAGCCCGCTAACGATCTTGTTCATGCTCGTTGCTCCCTTCAGGATTATCGGGGGCGAGCTCCGATCGCGCCGCCCTCCTTGGCCTTACGGATTTCGCTTGAAGTTATCGTGTCGGATTGATGCCAGTTTGCTGACACGGCCGTCTTTCCAGCGCTGATTTTCCCGCCGATCGCAGCCGCCGGGATCGAGGAAAGACGCCCACGGCTAACTCGCGATGATCAGCGCGCCGATCCCGACCAGGATGAACGGCAGCGCCCATTCGGAGATCTTTTCGACCTTGGCGCTCCAGGCGGGGTGGCGGGCGACGAGACCGGCCAGCGTGCTCATCAACAGGGCCATCGCCGCGGCGGCGGCGAAACAGCCTACGATGAAGGAGGGCTCCAGATCGGCGAGGAGCGGCGTCATGACGATGACGCTATCGCCGCTGTTCGCCAGCAAAGCGGACGCGAAGCCGACATAGCCGGCGACGCCGATCGGCCCCGAAGGCGCATCTGCGCGCCGGTTGTCGGCGCTCAACCGGCGCATGGTTAGCTTTGCGAGATGGTAGCCTCCGATCCCCATGGGAATGAGGCCGAGGTAGCGAATCTTGTCCTTTGGCAGGGCGTCCGCGGCCTGCGCCAGCGCAAGACTGAAGAGAAGAACCGCCAGACAGACCAGAATGAAGGTCAGCTTGACGAAAAGGGGCCGGTAGCCGGATTTGGCCGCGCGTAGGCTGAGACGATCGCGAGATTGTCCAAATTGGTCGAGCCAAAAGAGACCGCCGCTACGCTCGCGACGCTTACCGCCTCGATGAGAATCTGCGTCGAGTGGAGAGCGCTCAATTCATCGTCCTGTCATATATGGCGTCTCGCGCGTCAAAATGGGCTCGAGTCGCGGCCGGACAACCTCTCCCCAACACCAGATTCCTCCCCGGTTATGCGCTCGGCCGTCGCCCCGGCCGGGAGATAGAAATGCGCGATGCCAAGACCGTGGACGCCGCAGCAAAGGCCCGCAAAAACAATTTGACATTGCAAAAATCGAGCGCAGATTTTGTGACGGTTTTACGTCTTCGATAAAGTATATTTATAACAGTTGGGAGGACGCCATGATCACGCGCCGCGTCGCTGTTCGTAACGTACTCTGGGGAGGCGCAGCCGCGCTTGCCGGACTGGGTCGCCCGAATGTGGGCTTCGGCGCCGAAGCCGCTGTGTCCTTGCATGGCGCCGGGTCCACCTTCTCGGCGCCTTTGTACAAGACGTGGATAAAAGTCTTCGAACAGGCCGACGACAAGATCGCGGTGAGCTACGACGCGGTCGGAAGCGGCGAGGGCATCACGCGCTTCGCTATCGGATCCGTCGATTTCGGCGCCACAGATGTTTTGCCCGGTGAGTTTCTGTTCACCGGGGTGAAACGTGGAGTGGTTTCGATTCCAGCCACCGCGGGCATGATCGTCCTGGCCTACAATCTCCCGGGGCTCGGCGGCGCGCTCAAGCTGCCGCGCGATGTCTATTCGGCAATCTTCAGCGGGGGCATCAGGCAGTGGAGCGACCCGCGCATCCGCAGCGCCAATCCGGGACTGTCGCTACCGAATGAGGACATCGCGGTGGTCGTCCGGGACGACGCGAGCGGCACCGCCGCCGCCTTCGCCGGCCTGCTCATCGCGATCGGTTCGGGCTGGCATGCGACGGGAGCCGGCGACGGTTTCATGATCGATTGGCCGGCGGCGGCGATGGCCGCCAGAGGCAATGAAGGCGTATCCGGAAAGATCAAGATCAGCGAGGGCTCGATCGGCGCCGTCGAATATGGTTTCGCCAAGCGTCTCGGGCTTCAGATGGCCGCGCTCGAAAACAAAGCTGGACGCTTCGTCGCGCCAGGCCAGGACAGCGGCCAGGCGGCGCTGTCGGCATCGGACCAGGCATCAATCACAGACCCTGCGGGCGACGCGTCATATCCGTTGGTCACCTTCAGCTGGCTGCTTCTCTACAAGAAGTACGGCGACGCCAAAAGGGCCGCAGCCGTCAAAGAGTGGGTCACCTGGGGCCTGACCACGGGGCAGACGATCGCTCCCGGCCTCGGCTATCTCGCTTTGCCTCCGGAAAGGGCCGAGATCGCCGCGCAATCTCTGGATGCCATCACTTGAGGACTTCGGACTCCGCCTGAGCAGGAGGCGGCGATGGCTGAAGGGATCCGCCACATTCTTTTGCCGAGCCGGCGCGCGTTGGAGCGCGCGCCAGGCCTGATCGTCGCCCTTGGTCGTCGATGGCGGCGCGGCGCCACCTGCCGCGCGAACCGCCTAGCTGGCGGCGGAGATGTTCCGTGCGGCCAGCAGCGGCGAGACGTTGTTGCGGGCATCGTCCCCCATCGCAGAGGCCCTTTGCACGAGCGACGCAAGGCAGAAGTCAACCATCTGATCCAGCGTCGGCTCCGGATCTTC
>DAITNE010000055.1:3603-7969 GCA_036834765.1 Methylocella sp. | reverse complement strand
CGGGCGTCGTCGTGGTGGCTGCGGCTGGCAATGGCGACTCGAATGGCAATGGCCAGGACGCCGACGGAGTCAGTTTTTGGCCTTGCTACGTCGCTTCGTTTTGTATCGGAGCGTTGAATCCCTATCCGGATCCGAAGGGCTATTTCACGGAGACAACCGGGTTCTCCACCCAGTACTCAAATTATGGATCGGTGGTTTCCTTTTGGGCGCCGACCAACATCCACGCCATGCCGGATGGCGCGACTCAAGGTGCTGCGTTGACCATTCATACGGGAACCAGTGCATCGACGCCCTATGTGGCTGGCGTCATCGCCCTGATGAGATCGGTCAATCCGTCGCTGAACCCACAGCAGATTTTACAGGTGTTGCAGCTAACGGCCGTGCCGCTCCAAGTGCACTCCCCCATTGGCGGACCGCAAAATGGCGTTGTGATCTCGCCGTATGATGCGGTGGTCGCGGCCGGAGACAGCGGGTATGCTCCGCCGCAGCTCGTGATTACCGCGCCAAAGGAAGGCGCTGTCATCGGTCAGACGCCTTTTCAGGCCGTCACCTTTACGGCGGAAGTTGTCGACCCGACAGTTGAAGCCTGGCCACCCCCCGGTCCCAGCGGCTACATCGACAATCCGGTGCGTTGGAAGAGTGATCTTGATGGCGATCTGGGCGTCGGCTCCTCGATTGACCATGTTTTTTCGCAAGCAGCAAAAACCGGCGTTAGAAAAATTACAGCGACCGTGACCGACTCGTTGGGCTTTAAGGCGACCAGCACCATCGCGGTGGATTATGAGCCCCTCATCGCAAGCCCCGGCGTGTCGATCGTCTATCCGCCCAAAGGTTCGACCTTTGCGGCCGGAACGATCGTGGTGCGAGGACAGGCGAACAGTGCGGTCAGCCTCGCCTATGTGCCTTGCAGCAAGATGGTATGGCAGCAGGGGATCGCCGACCATCCCATTTCCTCGACCGTATTTGAAGGGGCCGAAAGCGGCTTATGCCAGGCCGAAGTGCCTTTTCAGGCGGGAAGCAATCAAAAGGTGAAGCTGACCGCGACGGATGTGACGGGAAAATCGAGGTCGACCGAAGAATCCATCAAGATTAAGCCGCCATCGACGGAGACCACAGTTTCGATCGACAGTCCCACGGAACATGAGTCGTATGACACCTATCCTGTCAATCAACAGCCGGTCGATATTGACCTCCATGCCTTTGTGCTCAATGCGCCGTCAGATCCTGTGAAGTATACTTGGAGCTGGTACGAGACGGCCTCTGGCGCGGCGAGCAAGATCGTCGTCGGCACAGGTCAATCCCAGACCCTGAAAACGAGGGCGTGCGGAGAGATCGCCGTCGAGGTCGAGGTGGCCTCGCCCTCGATTCCGTCCGGCCAGGATCCCAAAGCCTCGACGAAGGTTCAGATCAATTGCGAATCATCGCAGTAATTTTGGTCTTGTCAGGCCTCACGTCCCCCGCATGCCCGGCAAAGCCCCGTTACCTCCATCACCTGCGCGCGGGGGGAGAAATGCGCCTCGGCGGTGAGCGCCGCGATGCTGCCGCGCAGGGCGCCGGAATCGGCTTCCACCACCTCGCCGCAAGCTTCGCAGATTAGAAAGGCGATGGGGGCCTGGCGGGCGTGGCCGTGGCCGCAGGCAAGATAGGTATTGCGCGAGGCGAGCCGGTGCACGAGGCTGTTTTCGAGCAGGAAATCGAGCGCGCGATAGATCGAGATGGGAGCCGGGCGCTTGCCGGTCAGCGCTGCGACCCGGTCGATGAGATCATAGGCGCCGAGCGGGCGGCCCTCGCGCGCGAGAATTTCCAGAATCCGCCGCCGTCCCGGCGTCAGGGCGATGCCTTCGCTCCGGCAAAGGGCGAGCGCTGCGCCGAGCGCCGCCTCGCCGTGGCCGTGCGCCGCGTGATCATGCGCCGCATGCTCTTCGCCGCGGAGAGGCGCGCGTGAAACTGTCATGAATGCAATATATCGCAAAGACGCGCGCAAGGCGAACCGTGGGCGAACCCGTCTTGCTTCTGGCGCGTTTCCCAAATCCCGGTGTAGAACGAGCCGACGCCAAGTTTCCCCCAAGCTTCCCGCGCATCGGCGCGGCGTTACGGAGCCAAGCCATGTCCCTGAAAACGCGAAACGCCATCGTCACCGGTTCGACCAGCGGCATCGGGCTCGCCATCGCGCGCGCCTTCGCCAAGGAGGGCGCCAACGTCACCATCAACGGCTTCGGCGACGCCGCGGCGATCGAAGCCGAGCGCGCCGGCATCGAGAAGGATTTCGGCGTCAAGGCGCTGTATTCGCCGGCCGACATGACGAAGCCCGATCAAATCCGCGCGATGGTGACCGACGCCGAAAAAGCTCTCGGCAGCGTCGATATTCTCGTCAACAACGCCGGCATCCAGCACGTCGCGCCGATCGAGGAGTTCCCGATCGACACCTGGAACCTCATCATCGCGATCAACCTTTCCGCCGCCTTCCACGCCATCGCCGCCGCGATCCCCGGCATGAAGGCGCGCAAATGGGGCCGCATCATCTCGACCGCCTCGGCGCATTCGAAAGTCGCCTCGCCGTTCAAATCCGCCTATGTCAGCGCCAAGCACGGCATCGACGGCCTGACCCAGACGGCGGCCCTCGAGCTCGCGCGGTTCGGCGTCACCGTCAATTGCATCTCGCCCGGCTATGTCTGGACGCCGCTGGTCGAAAAGCAGATCCCCGACACCATGGCGGCGCGGAATTTGACGCGCGAACAGGTCATCAACGACGTGCTGCTGACGGCGCAGCCGACCAAGGAGTTCGTGACCGTGGATGAGGTAGCGGCGCTCGCGGTTTTCCTCACCTCGGACGCCGCCAAGCAGATCACCGGCGCCAATATCTCGATCGACGGCGGCTGGACGGCCGAATGATCACGCTTCTCCTCGAAGCGCGGCTCAAAATGAACCATAAGGAGGTCACGGAGTCGCCATGCTGTGCCCTTCAGCGCGAGCGAACAGGTCATGCATATCGTCGATAGGAATGATCGCCATCTTCTGACCGTTCATTTCGCCGACGATGACGGTCAAGACTCTGCCGTCCTTCAACGTATGCGTATGTTCGCTGACATACTTCAGTCCGTCGAGGCTCGCCGCAAACGCTGCCGGAGCGATGCTAACGATAACTGCGATTATGGATGCGCGAAGAAATTTTAGTTGCATGAAAGACCCCTTTTTCTTCTATGCGGTTGATATGGCAGATCAAACAACCAACAGGAATCCCGGCGGCAATCTTTGCCAGGCGATGGATAAAATGCGTTCGATCCACCTATTTTGCGCTCAGGCGTTGCGCCCTTGCTGCGAACAAGACTCGCTAAGCCGCGATTTTATTCCCAACCGGCCCGTTTTTTTTCTGCCGATCGCCGCTGAAATAAATTGATTTGCAGGAACCACCGCCGCGCCAACGCAGACAAGGATAAAATGGACGAAAGCGCGACACCGATCGACTGGACAGGGCAGAAGCAGATCAGCCTCGCGCTGCAGGGCGGCGGCTCGCACGGCGCCTTTACCTGGGGCGTGCTGGACGAAATCCTCGCCGATGGCCGGCTCGACATCGAGGCGATCACCGGCACCAGCGCCGGCGCGATGAATGCCGTCGTGCTCGCCGAAGGCTATCTTGAAGGCGGCCGCGAAGGAGCGCGCAAAAGCCTCGCCAAATTCTGGCGCTCGATCAGCGATGAAGGCGCCTTCACGCCGGCTCAGCAGAAATTCGTCCACCTGTTTTTCCAGGACTGGCCGCTGCAGTCCAATCTCGCCTACTGGTGGGCGGATTTCCTGACTCATTATTCGAGCCCTTATGATTTCAATCCGCTGAACATCAACCCGCTGCGCGACCACCTCGTCAAAATGATCGATTTCGAGAAGGTGCGCGCGTGCGAGGAGCTGAAGCTGTTCGTCTCGGCGACGAATGTCCACAATGGCCGCATAGCGGTCTTCGAACGCCATGAACTAACGGTCGATCATGTGATGGCCTCGGCCTGCCTGCCATATCTGTTTCAGGCGGTCGAGATCGCCGGCGTGCCCTATTGGGACGGCGGCTATATGGGCAATCCCGCGCTTTTTCCCTTGTTCTACAAGACCGGCTGCCCGGACATACTGATCGTGCAGATCAATCCGATCGAGCGGAACGAACTGCCGAAAACCGCGCGGGACATTCAGGATCGACTTAACGAAATCACCTTCAACGGCGCGCTCATGGGCGAATTCCGCGCCATGGATTTCGTCAACCGGCTGATCGACGCCGGCCGGCTCACGGGCGACGATTACATGCGCACGCGCCCGCATCGAATCGAGGGCGGCAAATTCCTTGCGCCGTTCGCGGCTTCGACGAAAGTGAGAGCCTCCTGGC
>DAITNE010000055.1:0-3593 GCA_036834765.1 Methylocella sp. | reverse complement strand
CAGTTGTCGGCCTCGCGCACGCCCATTCCGCCCGCCTCCTGGCCGATGATCCAGGAGTTGCACGGCTATGGCCGCGCGGCGGCGCAGCAGTGGCTCGCTGCGAACTATGACAAGATCGGCGTCGAGAGCACGCTCGATCTGCGCATGGCCTATAAGTGAAAATCGGCGGCGTGCGCCGGGCCGCTCACGCCGCGCGCGCCTTGGCGAGCCGCTGGTAGATCAAAAGATCAAGCTCCGGCGCCGAACCCGCGATCCGCGTCAGCAGCGCGTGGACCTGGCCGCGATGATGCGTCTGATGGTTGAAGAAATGGGTCAGGGCCTCCCACCGCGGCTGTTCGACAAGCGTTGGCGTGGTGACGCCACGATAGGAAATCTTGCGCAACAGATCGTCGCCGCTCAAGGCTTCGACATGGACGCGGATGCGGTCGTCCTCGGCCTCGCGCGCGGCGCGAAGCGGGGCGAATTGGTCGAATAGGATGGCGCCCAGCCGGTCGGGGGTTGAGCCGACGCCGGTGAAGCGCTTCATCCAGATGCGGTCCGTGACGAGCAGATGATTGAGCGTGCCCTCGACCGATTTGAAGAAGGCTCCGTGGTCGGCGCGATAATCCGCTTCGCTCAGTGCGGCCGCGGCCTCATAGAGGCGGCGATTGGCGAAGGCGTTGTAATTCGCCAGCATGTCGAATTGGGCTTTGAGCATCGGCGGGCCCCCCGTTCGCGCGGCGTCGCGCGGGAATCAAGAACCCCGCGCGCCCCTTCATGCTGGCACGAATCGAAAGGCGCCTCCAGCGCGCCGCGGTTGAAAGAAAAGCGCCGCGCGGCGGGATCGGTCGGAAAATTACTGTGGATTATTGGGGCCGATCACCTTGGTGATTTTGGGCCGGCGCGGGTCCAAAATCACCGTGATCTTAAGGATCAGACGGCGGCGTCGCCGCGCGGCCTGTCGCTGCGCCTCGTGGCGTTATAGGGCGATGTTGGCACCGTCGGGCGCGCGCCTGCGCCGCGTCCGGAAAAGCCGTGCGGACGCGCCGCGCCTGAGCGCCGCTCCTGCTGATGGCGATCCTGCTGCGGCCGGTCCTGGTAGTGCCGCGCGGGCGTCGCGGCGCGCACCGGCGGCTTCGACTCGGGCGAACCCGGCGCGGCGCGGCGGTCCTGCGTTGGCAGGTTGATGCGCGTGAGCCTTTCGATGTTGCGCAGGAGGTCGCGCTCGGCGCCGTCGCAGAGCGAGATGGCGACGCCCTCGGCGCCGGCGCGGGCGGTGCGCCCGATCCGGTGCACATAGGCTTCGGCGACCTCGGGGAGATCGAAATTGACGACGTGGGTGACGTTGTCGATGTCGATGCCGCGGGCGGCGATGTCGGTTGCGACGAGGGCGCGCACGCGTCCCGCCTTGAAGGCCTCGAGCGAGCGCTCGCGCTGGCTTTGGCTCTTGTTTCCGTGAATGGCGACGGCGGCGATCCCGGACGCGTCGAGATGCTGCGTGACCTTGTCCGCGCCGCGCTTTGTGCGCGTGAAGACGATGGTGCGCGCCATCGCGGCATCGGCGAGGAGATCGACCAGCACGTCGCGCTTTCGATGGGTCTCGACGAACAGGACCTGATGGTTGACGCGATCCGCCGTCTTCGCCACCGGCGTGACGGAGACCTGGATCGGATCATGGAGGAGTTCGCCGGCGAGCTTGGCGATTTCCGCCGGCATCGTCGCCGAGAAGAACAGATTCTGGCGCTGCTTCGGCAGCGTGCCGACGATGCGGCGGATCGACTTGGCGAAGCCGAGGTCGAGCATCTGATCGACTTCGTCGAGGACGAAGAATTCGGTCTTGCCGAGATGGGCGACGCGGCTGTCGAGATGATCGACGAGGCGGCCGGGCGTCGCGACGAGCACGTCAAGGCCCTTCGCAAGCGCCCGGATCTGCGCGCCATGCGGCACGCCGCCGAAGACGACGGCGACCGAAAGCTGCATCTCCGAGCCGAGGCTTTTGAAGCTTTCCGCGATCTGGCTCGCGAGTTCGCGCGTCGGGCTCAGCACCAGGACGCGGGCGCCGCCGCGCGGCGGCTGCTGCGGATTCGCCAGCAGGTGATTGAGAATGGGGAGGGCGAAGGCGGCGGTCTTGCCGGTGCCGGTCTGGGCGATGCCGACGAGATCGCGGCCCGCCAGGAGGTGAGGAATGGCTTGCGCCTGGATGGGCGTCGGCTTGGCGTAGCCGAGTTTGTTCAGGGCATGGAGAAGGGGCGCGGCGAGGCCGAGTCCGGAGAAATCTTGCAAGTGGGGATCTTTCGATAAGCCTGTATGCGACGCCGGAGGCGGGAAACGGGCTGAAAATAGTTTGGACGCCCTGCGTGGCCTGGGCTGTCGAGCGGAATGCGCCGGGCGTCCGACAGGAGGATAGAAACCTATCCTTCACGCAATCGGCGCGCCAACATCTACGCTTAAGTAGATGAGGCTGTATCGCTGCTTTGCAGCAAAAAGTCAAGCAGCATTGCTTTTACAGAACGCGTCCGCGGCCCGTTTCGCCTGACGGAATAACCGTCGGATCAGGCCGCGCGCGCGTCGTTTTGACGTAATCCGGCGGTCATGGCCGGGCTCCCCGGCCATTGCGCGTAGGCGGGCTGATCAGACATCCGTGCTGCCGTCGCCGCCGCTGTAATCCGAGCCATCGTCGGCGGCGTCCTGCGCGTCGTCCTGATCCTGATCGGCGTCCTGCTGGGCGTCCTGCTGGCGCAGCGCATCGTCGCCGTAATAATTGTTGACGATCGTCTCGTTGCCGCCGCCGAGCCCGCCGAGGCCCTGATCGATGCCGGGCACGCCGGCGCCGATGCCAAGCGAATTATAGTGGCCGCCGAACAGGCCTTTGATCGAATCGGCCAGAAGCACGCCGCCGGCGACGCCAGCCGCCGCGCCAAGCGCGCCCCTCAGGAAGCCGCCGCTCTGCGGGGGCCCGCCGAAGGGCCCGCCGCCGAAGCCGCCGGGTCCGCCTTGCGGCGCGCCCCAGGGGCCGGCCTGCTGGCCGTAGTTCGGTTGCGGCGGCGGTTGCCAGCCTTGCGGTTGCTGGTTCCAGCCGGGGGAAGGCGCGCGGGGCGGCGGCGGAGGCGCGGATTGCGGAGCGCCGCCGCCAAACAGCGAGCCGAGGCCGCCGAGGAAGCCGCCGGCGCCGGCCTGCTGCGGTTGCGCATGCTGCTCAAGGTCGCGCACCTGCGCCTCGAGCTGCTGCAAGCGGTCATTGGCGGCGCGCAGCGCCTGATCCTGAACGATGACGGTCTGGGCCAGGAGATAGGGCGCATAGGGCAGCGCCTTGACGGCGTCCCCTATGAAGGCCTCGGCTTCCTTGTCGCGCGGCGCGGAGCCCGCGTTCTGGATTCGCTCGAACAGGCCTTGGAGCAACTGACGTTCCTCGGGTGACATAGCCTTCTCCGGTGAAAAATCGGCGCTTTGTACGCCGCATAGTAAGTAGCGCGTTTCCGGCGGCTTCCAAGAGGTCGGTTCGGGCGTTCGCCCTGGGATTGGCTTGCCGCCGCGCGTCGCGCCTCGTAAGAAGCAGCACTGTTACGAGGATTTAATGAACGACGAGACGAAAAATGCGCCGCCCGCGAGCGCAA
>DAITNE010000054.1:0-8015 GCA_036834765.1 Methylocella sp. | reverse complement strand
GCCTGCGCAGCCGCGCAATCCGGCGTTCGCCGCCAACATCGACGCCGCTGTCGCTCCGGTGCTGAATGTGCTGCGCGACTCCGGCCTCGACAAGGAAGTGCTGGCGATCGAGGCCGGAGTCGAGGTCGCCAAACAACTCAATCCGTTTTCGCTGATGGCTTTCGCGGTGGGCGCCGGCCTCATCCTCGGGCGCACGCTGCGCGGCCGGCGAACCCTGTTCTGAACGCGCGGCGCCCACCACAACGATTCCACGGCTGCAACAGCCTTGATTGCTCAGGGGGCCTTCAAACGCGTGGCGTAAGCCACGCGTTCAAACCAGCGCGTTCTTTGGCTCCGCCTCGTCCTTGCGATGCGATTTGCGATCGAAGAACAGCGCCTGGCTGATGACCGCCTTGAGGCTGTCGACGCCGAAAGGCTTGGTGATGAGGAAGGCCGGCTCCGGCGGCGCGCCGGTCAGGAACCGCTCGGGATAGGCGGTGATGAAAATCACCGGCACGGAGAAGGAGCCGAGAATTTCGTTGACCGCTTCAAGGCCGGAACTGCCGTCGGCGAGTTGTATATCGGCGAGGATCAGTCCGGGCCGCTCCTTGTTGACGGCGTCGACGGCTTCGCGGTGCGTGCGCGCCACGGCGATGACCCTATGGCCCTGCTCCTCGACCAATGTCTGGAGGTCGAGCGCGATGAAGGTCTCGTCCTCGATGATCACCACGTCCGTGCGGATCTGGTTGGCGATCTCCTTGCCGGCGGCGTCGATCAGCGCGGCGGCCTCATCGACGGAGCATTCAAGCGTCGCCGCGACCTCGGCGGTGTTGAACCCTTCGAGCGAACTTAGGAGAAAGGCGATGCGCGGCCGCAAGGTGATGGCTTCAAGGTTGCGATGCGCGCCGACCTCGTCGCCTGAAAAGCCGACATCGTCGACATGCTCATTGACCGCGACCGAACTCCAGACCTTGAGAAAAACCCGGTAGAGCGCGGTCCGCACATCCTGTTCGTTCTCGAATTCGGAAGGGTCCGCGACGATCGACTCGAGCGTCGCCAGCACGTAAGCATCCCCGCCCGCCTGCGATCCCGTCAGAGCGCGGGAAAACCGCCGCAAATACGGAATATGCGAGGAGATTGCCTGAGATATCGACATAAAAAAACCCCTGTGCAAAAGGCCCCGCGAGGGGTCGCCGCCTGAACTTCACAATGCCAGCTTACACAAAAGGTTCCAATTTCTGGAACTTTGTCGGGCCATCGGCGTTCAAATCGGGTTATGCAAACTGCCCAGCTTCGCGACTTCCGGCTTGGACCTTGGTTGTCGCGGCTCGACGAAAATCGCTGGATCGTAACCGCAAGATCGCGGCGATATGAAGACCGGCTGAAGGGGATATGATGAGTAATGCTGACGACCGCCGCAGAGGTGAGCCGGTGACGAAATCGACCAAATCGAGCGCCGCGATGATCAAGGGCGCGGCGATCCGGTCCAGCGAAGAGTGCGAGACCGAAGGTGGACGGATCAGGTTGAACGAATTCGCGGAAGGCGCCTTAGTCTCCGTCTCCCGATCGAGGAAATGCGGAGGCAGGGCTGACGTCGCCGATCAGATCGGCCTTGGCCTGCGCAGCGTTTACGACGACGTTTTGTCACAGCCTGTTCCCGATCGTTTTTTTGATCTTTTGCGGCAGCTCGAACGCGTTGGCGGACCGCAATTGAAGAAGGACGCTCAGTGACAATCGCGCAGAAGGACCGTCTCGAAGACCAACCGAGGCAGGATGAGTCCGTCCATGCGGTGGCCAGCGCCCAGATCACGGCCGACATCCTCGCCGTGATTCCCAATTTGCGCGCCTTCGCCGTGTCATTGTGCGGCAATCTCGATCGCGCCGACGATCTCGTTCAGGAAACGCTCGTCAAGGCGTGGGCCAAGCTCGGCTCCTTTGTCGAGGGCACCAATCTGCGGGCCTGGCTGTTCACCATCCTGCGCAACATCTATTACTCCGAATATCGCAAGCGCCGGCGCGAAGTCGCCGATTCGGACGGCGCCATAGCGGGCCGGCTCGCGACCGCCCCGGGGCAAAACAGCTACATGGACATGCTCGACTTTCGCGAAGCGCTGCAGCATCTGCCGACCGACCAGCGCGAGGCGCTGATCCTGATCGGCGGCTCCGGCCTCTCTTATGAAGAGGCCGCCGGCGTCTGCGGCTGCGCGGTCGGCACGATGAAAAGCCGCGTCAACCGCGCCCGCAGCCGGCTGTCGGAACTGTTGTCGATCAGCTCCAGCAGCGAGTTCGGCGACGACGGCGATTGGCAGGCGGTGGATCCCCTGCTCGTCGGGCAGCGCTACTCGCGCGGCGGCGGCGACTGATCCCCTCGGCCTATCGGCTCGCAGCGGCGGCTTGCAGCATCGGCTCGAAGCAATGACTCGGCCTCAAATGACTCCGTCTCAAGCCACTTCGCCTCAAGACGCCGTTTCCGGGACGCGGATCGAATCCGATAGTTTCGGCCCGATCAACGTGCCGCAGGCGCGCTACTGGGGCGCATTGACGCAGCGCTCGCTCATCCATTTCGCCATCGGCGGCGAAACCGTGCCGATCGCGATCATTCACGCCCTCGCGCTCATCAAGCGAATCGCCGCCGGGGTCAATCGCGATTTCGGCCTGCTGCCGCCCGCCCTCACTGACGCGATCGCGGCCGCCGCGCGCGAAGTCGAGAGCGGGCGCCTCGACGACGAGTTCCCCCTGCCGATCTGGCAGACGGGATCCGGCACGCAAACCAACATGAACGTCAATGAGGTGATCGCCAATCGCGCCAACGAGATGCTCGGCGGCGCGCGCGGCGAAAAGCATCCCGTTCACCCCAATGATCACGTCAATCTCGGGCAGTCGTCGAATGATTGCTTCCCGACCGCGATGCATATCGCCGCCGTGCTCTTCATCAAACAGCGTTTCGAGCCTGCGTTGCGCCGGCTCGAACAGGCGCTGGCGGAAAAGGCCGAAAGCTTCGCGTCGATCGTCAAGATCGGCCGCACGCATATGCAGGACGCGACGCCCGTGACGCTCGGCCAGGAATTCTCCGGCTATGCGGCGCAGGTGCATTTCGGCCTCGAACGGCTTGAGGCGACCCTGCCGGGCCTCTATCGCCTCGCCCAGGGCGGCGGCGCGGTCGGCACGGGAATGAATTCGACGCGCGGCTTCGGCGAGGCTGTCGCCGAGCGGATCGCCGCCGAGACGGGGCTGCCCTTCGTCTCGGCGCCCAACAAATTCGAGGCGCTCGCCACCCATGACGCGATGGTGTTCGCGCAAGGCGCGTTGAACTCGATCGCGGCGAGCCTGTTCAAGATCGCAGGCGACATTCGCATGGCCGGAAGCGGGCCGCGCTGCGGTCTGCACGAGCTGATCCTGCCGGAGAACGAGCCAGGGTCCTCCATCATGCCGGGCAAGGTCAATCCGACGCAGGTCGAGGCGCTGACGCAGGTCTGCGCGCGCGTGTTCGGCAATCACACGACGATCACGTTCGGCGGCTCGCAGGGCCATTTCGAGCTCAACGTCTATAAGCCGGTGATCGCCGCGGTCTTCCTCGAAAGCCTGCGGCTTCTCTCCGAGGCCTGCGACAGCTTCCGCATCTATTGCGTTGAGGGGCTGCGCGCGGATGAGGCGCGCATAGCCGCCCTCGTCGGGCAATCGCTGATGCTGGTCACGGCGCTCTCGCCCAGCATCGGCTATGACGCGGCGGCGCGCATAGCCAAGGCCGCGCACGCCAATGGAACCACCCTGCGCGAGGAGGCGCTCGCCTCGGGCCTCGTCAGCGCCGAGACCTTCGACGCGCTGGTCCGCCCCGAAGCCATGCTGGCGCCGAACGATCCGCCGGGGGCATAACGGTCAACCTGAAGGGCCTTGCAGCCCGTCCATCAGGATGTCGATCAGCCGCAGCGCGCTGGCGCGCCAATTGGGCTTCGCATTGCCATAAGTGAAGCCGAACACCGCGCGCAGGAGATCGTCCGGATCGACGTCGGCGCGGATGTCGCCGCTGACGCGCGCGTGCGCGACGAGCAGCGCCGCCGCATCGGAGAGCTTGGCGACGGAATAGGCTTTCAGCTCCGGGGCGCCGCCGATGGTCGAGCCGAGCGCCGGCGCGATCACTTTCTTGGTCGCGATATAATCGACGAACAGCCGCATCCATTCATGCAGCGCGGCGCCCGGCGACAGCGAGGCGAGAAGCCGCGTCGCCGCGCCGGCCAATTCATCGACGCCGTGCCGGTAGACCGCCTCGACGAGCGCGTCGCGCGTCGGGAAGTGCCGGTAGAGCGTGCCGATGCCAACGCCGGCGCGGCGCGCGATTTCATCGAGGCTGACGTCGACGCCGACATCCGTGAAGGCCGCCTTCGCGGTCTTCAGAAGAAGCTCGCGGTTGCGCCGCGCGTCGGCGCGGGGCTTGCGCGCCGGGGGTTTCGCGGGTTTCGCCGCTCCCTTGGCCTCGCCGCTCACGATTAGATGCCCCTTGCTAAACGGAGGGTCTCTCCGTATATAAGCCGGAGACACCCTCCGTTTATCGGCTCGGCCAGTTTTTGGCAAACGATCCAATTGATCAAAGCGGGCATCAAGGTGAACAGACCCGGTCTGAAGCGAACCCAAACAGCGGACAAATCACCTCGGCCATTTCGTGTTGGTGAACCGCATCGCCTCATTGCTGAAGCCCGGGCGCGCCTCGTCAACCTGTCCTCGTCGGGTCACAGGTTCGCCGACGTCGACCTCGACGATCCGAACTTCGAGCGCACGCCCTATACCGAGTTCGGCGCCTATGGCCGCTCGAAGACCGCCAATATCCTGTTCGCCGTCGAGTTCGACCGGCGCCATAAGGCGAATGGTGTGCGCGCGACGGCCGTGCATCCGGGCGTGATCCAGACCGAGCTTGGCCGACACCTGCAGCCCGAAGTGCTGCAGCAGCTGATCGACCAGATCAACGCGACCAATTCGGCTGCGGGCGAGCCAGCCTTCAGCTGGAAAACCATCCCGCAGGGCGCGGCGACTTCGGTCTGGGCCGGCGTCGTCGCCGCCGCCGATAAGGTGGGCGGCCTCTACTGTGAGGACTGCCACGTGGCCGAAATCACCGATGCCGACGACAGTCTCCGCGGCGTGCGCGCCTACGCCCTCGACCCGGACCGCGCCAAGGCGCTCTGGGCCAGGAGCGAGGAGATGGTCGGCGAGCGGTTCTGATTTTCGCGCATGAAAGCAACGCCCATCTCTGCGCTATCTTGATAAGGAGATCGATCATGTCCATCTTCGACCAGTCCGGCGCCTTCACCCTCGGCGAGCGCAGCGTGAAGCGGCTCGGTTACGGCGCCATGCAGCTCGCCGGGCCCGGCGTGTTCGGACCGCCCAAGGATCATGACGCGGCGCTGGCCGTGCTGCGCGAGGCGGTGGCGAGTGGCGTGAACCATATCGACACCAGCGACTTCTATGGCCCGCACGTCACCAATGAGATCATCCGCGAGGCGCTCGCGCCTTATCCGGACGATCTCGTCATCGTCACCAAGATCGGCGCCCGGCGCGGCGCGGATGGATCATGGCTGCCGGCCTTCTCGCCCCAAGAGCTGACGCAGGCGGTGCACGACAATTTGCGCAACCTCGGGCTCGACGTGCTGGAGGTCGTCAATCTCCGCATCATATTCGGCGTGGAGAAGCCCGTCGAAGGGTCGATTGAGGCGCAGGTCGCCGCCCTCGCCGAGCTGCAACGGCGCGGCCTCGTACGCCACATCGGGCTCAGCAACGCAACGCCAACGCAGATCGTTGAGGGACGCCGGATCTGCGAGATCGTCTGCGTGCAGAACCATTACAATCTGGCGCATCGCGACGACGACGCGCTGATCGACGATCTCGCCAGCGACGGCATCGCCTATGTGCCCTTCTTTCCGCTCGGCGGTTTCACGCCGCTGCAGTCGTCGACCCTGTCCGCCGTCGCCGCGCGCCTCGGCGCGACGCCTATGCAGGTCGCGCTGGCCTGGCTGCTGCGCCGCGCGCCCAATGTCCTTCTGATCCCCGGCACTTCGTCCCTCGCGCATCTGCACGAGAATCTCGCCGCGGCCGAACTCGCGCTGCCGGACGATGCGGTACAGGAGCTGGACAGCGTGGCGCGCGTCGGCGCCTGAAAGGCGCGGGCGACGCGCCAGGCGTTTATCCGCTAATTCGGCAGCCAGCCGACGAGGACGGCGACGAGAAGCACGATTCCGAGCACCGCGCGATAGACGACGAAGGGCCAGGCCGAAAAGCGCTCGAGGATGCGCAACAGGCCCCAGATCGCGCCGAAGGCCGAGATCGAGGCGATGACGAGGCCAAAGGCGAGGATCGACCACCCCTGCGCGTCGAGATGCGCCTTGTGCAGCTCGTAGAGTTCCTTGAAGCCCGCCGCGGCGATCGCCGGAATGCCAAGCAGGAACGAAAAGCGCGCCGCTTCGTCGCGCTGAAAATCGCGAAACAGCGCCGCCGTCAATGTCGAGCCCGAGCGCGAGACGCCCGGTATCGTCGCGCCGGCCTGCGCGAGGCCCACGACGAGGGCGTCGGTCAGGGTCGCATGGTCCATGGTCCGCTTCGGGCGCGCGTAAAGCTCGGCGAGCGCGAGCAGCGCCGCCATCACGACGCAGGAGATGCCGATGACGGTTAAGGTGCGCAGGGGCGAGCCGCAGGCGTTGAGGATCGGCGCCAGCAAAGCGCCGACGACGATGATCGGAATGGTGGCGAGAATGATCCAGCTCGCGAAGCGAAAGTTCCAGTCGTGAAAGTCGCGCCGCCGCACCGCCTCGATCGAGCCGACGACGAGACCGCGAACATCGCTCCAGAAATAACTGACGACGGCCGCGAGCGCCGCCAATTGCATCGCGGCCGAGAAAGCCGAGCCCGGATCGCGCCAGCCGAGCAGCGCGGGAACGATGCGCATATGCGCCGTCGAGGAGATCGGCAGAAGCTCGGTAATGCCTTGAACGACGCCAAGAACGCCGACCTTGGCGTAGCCAAGCGCGACGAAGCCGGTATCGAGCCCTGCGGTGCAGGCAGACGCCATCGTTGCTGTCCTTTGGGGTTTGCGCGAGCGGACGCGGGATGCGCCCAATCTTCTTTTTCCAGTTTCCGCCTCGAAGATCAACGCCGAGCTTTCGTCAGCCGGGGAAACGCGCAGTCCGTCGCGGTCCCGACGAGGCGCGCCCATTTCCGCCGCGCGCCCGCTTTGCGCTGGCCTGCGAGCGCCGTTTGCGGCAAAAGCCGAAAGGAAGACACTGCGAAAGACGGCGGCCGACCGACGTGCGACAGCTCTGCAAGACGCCTCGAATGCCTCGAACGCCTCGGCTGACGCCGGCGCGCGCGGCGCTATGGCCCTTCGCCGCCCTGCTCGCAACCGCGAGTCTTGCGCCCGCGCTCGGCGGCGTCCGGCTGCTCAATCCGGGCGACGATATGATGCCGCTGCCGGCGTTCCCGCCGTCGTTGCAGGCTGCGTCCGACAAGGCGCCGAAGCTCGACACCATACGCATCGCCGTCGCAGGCGGCGATTCGTCCCTCCTCGCCGGCGTGACGCCGCAGGCGGCGCCGTTCGAGGTTGTGGCGCCGACGGACGGCCCCGACCTCGTCTACGATCCCGGCTCGCGCCAGGCGATCTCGAAGGGCGAGGTCATCGCCTATGATTTGACGCCGGCGGACCTGCCCGCGGTGATCGACCGCATGGCGTTCGCGGAGGGAATCGTGAGGCTCGCGGCGGCGCATCCGCAGCAAATCAGCATCGCCGCCGGCGCCCCGGTGCGGCGCCGGGACGACAAAGTCGAAGTCGACCTCGCCGACATGGCGAATCGCGCGCTGATCCTCTTCTCCGTCAGCGGCGACGGCCTCGTGCAGACGCTTCCATGCGGTGGCCAGGTACTCGGCGAACATTTCCAGAATCCCGACGGTCTGCCGGATATCCTCGTCCAGCACTACCGGAACTTCGCGGTACGCCGATTCCAACTCCTGTAAGTCGACATGTCCCAGCCCTCGCACGCGGGTCCGGATCTGCACGAAAC